>JAULVH010000103.1:0-6850 GCA_032111105.1 Burkholderiaceae bacterium
GGCCCTTAAGCATCGCCGGCTGTAATTTTATTTGGCAGCACGTGTCGAATGTCCATCCACCGTCCCATGGGCGGCTAGTCTTGATCACGACGTGCAGCGGGAATCAGGGCTATCCAGTATCATCGTGGTTCTGTCTTAACGCGCTATTAAGTAAACGACTCTTATGAAACTTATTGAACCTAATCTGACCACCCACCAGGCGGCTCGTGACATCCTTCTGACTCCTAATGGCCTGGATGAAGGCGATTTGTTAAAAGTATTGGGATCGATATTCACTCATAAAGTCGATTATGCTGATTTGTACTTTCAGTTCACGCGCAGCGAGAGTTGGAGTCTGGAAGAGGGCATAGTAAAAACTGGCAGCTTTTCTATAGACCAAGGCGTCGGTGTCAGAGCTGTTTCAGGTGAGCGCACAGCGTTCTCTTATTCTGATGAAATCTCTCAGCGCGCCTTGATGGACGCCGCAGCGGCTACCCGCACCATCGCCCGACAAGGCGCTGGAAAAATCAAAGTAGCCTCTAGCGTAAAACCAGCGGGTGCGCGATCCTTGTATTTACCTAAAGATCCATTTGTGTCATTGGATGCAACCGCCAAAGTGCAGTTGCTGGAAAAAATCGAACGTGTCGCGCGCGCTAAAGATCCGCGCATCGTTCAGGTCATGGCTGGACTTGCCGGCGAGCAAGACGTTGTTTTGGTGGTGCGTAGCGACGGCGTCATCGCAGCTGACATTCGTCCGTTAGTACGTTTGTCTCTGACCGTGATTGCTGAACAAAATGGTCGTCGTGAAATGGGTACTGCCGGAGGTGGTGGTCGTTATGATTTTTCTTATTTTTCAGAAGAACTCATCGAAAAATATGCCAGTGAGGCAGTGAATTCGGCTTTAGTTAATTTAGATTCACGTCCTGCACCTGCCGGCCCTATGACAGTTGTTTTAGGACCAGGCTGGCCTGGCATTTTGTTGCATGAAGCGATAGGCCATGGATTAGAGGGCGACTTTAATCGTAAGGGTTCGAGCGCGTTTTCAGGTCGTATAGGTGAGCGTGTTGCTGCGCGTGGTGTCACCGTTGTCGATGATGGAACGATTGCTGATCGTCGCGGTTCATTGAATGTTGATGATGAAGGCAATGCCACACAATGTACGACGTTGATTGAAGATGGCATTTTGCGCGGTTACATCCAAGATACGTTAAACGCTCGCCTCATGAAAATGACACCGACAGGTAATGGACGACGTGAATCCTATGCGCATCTGCCCATGCCGCGCATGACCAATACCTACATGTTGGCCGGCCAGCGCGATCCGCAAGAAATCCTCGAATCAGTAAAACACGGTTTGTATGCCGTAAATTTTGGTGGTGGTCAGGTGGACATTACCAGCGGCAAATTCGTTTTTTCAGCCAGTGAAGCCTGGATGATTGAGGATGGCAAATTATCGTACCCAGTCAAAGGTGCCACATTAGTTGGTAATGGACCCGATGTTCTTAATCGGGTTTCCATGATTGGTAATGATATGCGCCTTGATTCAGGCGTAGGTACCTGTGGAAAAGACGGACAGAGCGTGCCTGTGGGCGTGGGGCAGCCCACATTACGCATAGAAGAGCTGACCGTAGGTGGCACAGCCTGATACTTATTGAAAGTTACTGATTAAGTAACATGACTTGCCAAGGGCGACGATTTGTAGCACCATCGCTCTTGTGATTGGCAATTCTATTGAGAACCATGCATATGCTGAGTTTCTTCTTTGATTTTTATTTTAGCTATTCCAGCCTATCGGCGGTGGAGAAGCGGTAAGTTCATTGAGAAGCGCAGCGAACCGAATCTTAAAAACCGCCAGGAATGGCGGTTTTTGTTTTTAAGCGAAACATTCCTGGAGAGACCATGCCACGTACCGACGACTTGAGGATTAGAGAATTGAAGGAACTGACGCCGCCGTCGCATCTGATCCGAGAATTTCCGTGTTCAGAAAAAATTGCCACCGTTACGGCGAATGCACGTACTGCATTGCATCGCATACTGCATGGTCAAGATGATCGTATGTTGGTTGTCATTGGCCCTTGTTCTATTCATGACACCAAAGCTGCGATGGAGTACGCCCATCGTTTAGTCGCTGAAAGAGAGCGATTGAAAGACGATCTGGAAATCGTTATGCGCGTGTACTTTGAAAAGCCGCGCACAACCGTAGGTTGGAAAGGATTGATTAACGATCCACACCTCGATGGCAGTTTCCAGATTAATGAGGGTTTACGTATCGCGCGTGAACTGCTCATGAACATCAATGAATTAGGATTGCCAGCGGGTAGTGAATTTCTCGATGTGATTAGCCCGCAATACATTGCTGACCTCATCAGTTGGGGTGCCATTGGTGCCCGTACCACCGAGTCGCAAGTTCACCGCGAATTAGCTTCAGGATTGTCGTGCCCGGTAGGTTTTAAAAACGGTACAGACGGCAATATTAAAATCGCTGTAGACGCTATTAAAGCAGCATCGCAGCCGCATCACTTTTTATCAGTAACCAAAGCGGGTCATTCGGCGATTGTGTCGACCAACGGTAATGAAGATTGTCACATCATCCTGCGCGGCGGCAAGGCACCTAATTATGATGCGGCCAGTGTGGACGCCGCATGCAAAGATATTGCGGCGTCTGGTTTAGCTTCCCATCTGATGATAGATGCTTCGCACGCCAACAGTTCTAAGAAACCAGAAAATCAAGTGCCTGTTTGTGCTGATATCGCAGCCCAAGTGGCCGCTGGTGATGACCGCATTATTGGCGTCATGATCGAGTCGCATTTGGTTGGAGGCCGTCAGGATTTGGTGGCTGATAAAGAGCTCACCTACGGCCAATCCATCACCGATGGCTGTATCGATTGGGAAAGCAGTATTGGTGTATTAGACGGTCTTGCGCAGGCGGTACGCCAGCGTAGACTTTCCAAGAGAGATTAATTTTTCTGACTGCAGTAAAAAACTAAGGCCATGCAAAGCATGGCCTTTTTTATTTATCTCTCGAATAAGGGTGGCCCCTGAACCTATTCGCAGTAAGCCGTGGAACTCCCTCATGAAATTTGTTACGGACTTTCTTAAAGCGAGATCATGTTCATCGAGTAGTGAGTCTTGCACATTTTATTTTTCACTTTGGGGAGAAAATGTATGCAAAACATTTCGGCTTTACCAGAGAGAGTTACAGCAGACGAAGATAGAAAATTCTCAGCAGATCAGAAAAAGTCTTTAGAAATTCAGGGTCGTGCTTCCGCTCCTATCGTCAATTCGTACACAGCAAGAGAGAAAGACTCTTTTATTTCGGATGAGGCTTTTAGATTGCAAGCAGAGAAGACGATGACAGACGTCGATGCGGATGTTGGCATTAAGCAGCTGATTAAACCGTACAAAAAGCTGGGTGCTAATTTATTTGTCGCCGAATGCTATAGCCCAGCAGGAGAAAAGATGTATGTAGGTATGGAACTGATTGAAGAGAAATCCTTAACGTCAGTCCAACTATACGCATGTGGTGCTCGGTCTTTGGTACGAGGAGTCGCAACGATCTTTGAAAGAGCCATGCGAGGAGATCAGACCCGTGAAAAAACTGAAGAGCAATTCACAATACTAGGGATCCAGAACCGAGATAACGTGCACGAACTGACTGAAAAGCCCAGTAAAGACAAATTCTGCAAGAATCGGGGCGAGGAAATCATGGCCGCTCTGCATGGTGCAGCATGCGGATTCTCTCCCAGCGCATCAGGAAAGCATTACTTAGTCTATGCCTCTTCCAAACCCATTCCGGAAACGGGTTTGCTTGCATCTCTACCTGAGGCATGCAGCATTCAACACGAAAATGAACTGCTTCGGTTTTTCAAAGAAAATTATAGCCACCTGATCATGTCAGTTCTTTCCTGTTTGAACGATGACGGTAAAACTTTGGAAAATAGGGGTGTGTTAAGAAACCCGATTTCCATTTTGGAAGGAAGCTTCAAAGAGATCGCCATATCTGCTATCCATGGATTTTCTGCGCTGGTTGCAGCGAGTGAATTTGGTAGGAGCCAATTTAAGGTTAGGGCCATGGGGGAGATGCACAACACGTTGAAATCTGCTTTACCAGTATCTGAATTAATAAGTCCTGCTGTTGAGGAGACGACCTATCATCAAGATAATTATTTATTGGCAAAGCTGGGCACTTTACAAAATAAGTTTATTGCCACCCTATCTCCCAAAATCCTATCGACTAATCCTGCGGTCATAGTCCGGGAAAAGAAAAATTCTCTGTGAATGCAAGGCGTCTTTCAAACGAATATGCTCACCGTTTAAAAGGGGTGAATTAAAAAAAGCCGGTTCGATACCGGCCTTCTTGATTACACCGTCATACTTTCAGTCACGGAAATTATTAAATTCCAGCGGCAGATCCGTCACTTCTTTTTTCAATAGCTGCATCGTGGTCTGAAGATCATCGCGTTTAGAGCCCGTCACGCGTAGTGCATCGCCTTGAATACTGGCCTGAACTTTGATCTTGCTGTCTTTAATAATGCGCTGAATTTTCTTGGCGGATTCTGTTTCTATACCGTTTTTAATTTTAATGACTTGCTTGACTTTGTCATTGCCGATTTTCTCTACCTTGCCCAAATCAAGAAAACGCACATCCACATTACGCTTAGTCATTTTTGCGGTAAGTACATCACGCACCTGACCGAGCTGAAAATCGCTGTCTGCATACGCGGTTAGTTCATGTTCTTTTTGCTCGACACGGGCATCGCTGCCTTTAAAATCGAAGCGGGTAGTAATTTCTTTGTTGGCTTGATCAACAGCGTTTCTTACTTCAACCTGATCCGCTTCGGATACGACGTCAAATGATGGCATGGGGTGTTCCTCCTGAATGCTGGGTATTTTAGCCGAATTTTTTCGTCCGGCAGCCCGCCGGTATAATCAGTCGACTATGAACACCGCTACTCCACAGCTCCCGGCGATCGCTAGCCATCAGCCGCTGCAAGCACTGAATACCTTGTGTATTGCGGCAACAGCCAGTGCTTATTTACAGGTGACTTCGTACACTGATCTGCAGGCCGTACGTGCCAACCCCACTTTATCGGCATTGCCGCGCTTAGTGCTGGGTGGAGGAAGCAATCTTGTCTTAAGCGGCGACTTTGATGGTTTGGTGCTGCACCTGGCTAATCTAGGCAAGATGATCGTTAGCGAAGATGACACTCATGTCGTTGTACGCGCGCAAGCGGGTGAGAATTGGCATGAGTTTGTGCAATGGACACTCTCGCAACATATGCCCGGCTTGGAAAATCTCTCACTGATACCTGGCAGTGTCGGTGCGGCACCCATACAAAATATTGGCGCGTATGGGAGCGAGCTCAAGGATTTTTTTCATTCACTCACTTACTTTGATTTTGTTACCGGTGAAGTTTGCGTACTAGATCGCACTGCGTGTCGGTTTGGTTATCGCGACAGTATTTTTAAACAGGAGCTACGTGATCGGGCAGTGATACTCGATGTGAGTTTTGCGCTGCCACGAGCATGGCAAGCGAATGTAAGTTACATAGAATTAGCAAAAGAATTAGCAGCGAGTGGGCTAACTACACCGTCGGCGGTTGAAATTTCAGAAGCGGTAATTGCCATACGTCGGCGCAAGCTGCCAGACCCTGCAGTGATAGGTAACGTGGGAAGTTTTTTTAAAAATCCTGTCGTCACACAAAGCGTACACGTCGCTCTGAAAGAAAAATATCCACTGCTAGTGAGCTACCCTCAAGCGGATGGCAGCGTCAAGTTGGCTGCGGGTTGGATGATAGATCAGTGTGGCTGGAAGGGTAAGTCTTTGGGTGCTGCAGGCGTTCATGAAAATCAGGCACTCGTTCTTGTCAATCGCGGCGGAGCAAGCGGTGCGGATATATTGAAACTGGCTCACGCGATACAAGACGATGTGCAACAGCGCTTTGGTGTGATGCTGGAGATCGAACCTGTGCTCGCTTAAAAAAAAAGATCCCGGTCTGGCCGGGATCTGTTCAGTGCGATCAACTTATTAAGATTGATTTAATAAAATCGACTCAGAGCGATTAACCAAAGTGACAAACATAATCGACCGGTTCGCCGACTTCGATTTCAAAACTGGAATTCGCGGGTACGCTAAAACTCTGTCCGCCTTCATAGGTTTTCCAGTCAGTTTCGCCCTTCACGCGCGCTCTGCATTTGCCTGCCGTGATTTCCATGATTTCAGCAACACCCGTATTAAATACAAGTGTTGATGGCAAAATCACGCCCACCGATTTTTTAGTTCCGTCAGCGAGAATAACGGTGTGCGAAATGCATTTCCCATCAAAGAAAATATTTGATTTCTTGACGACGGATGCCTGGTCGAATTGAGTGCTCATAATAATCCTCGTATTTTTTAGTTTATTTTCCACGCTTAATGCGCGCATTCGCAGCGATACGCATACGCAAGGCATTGAGTTTGATGAAGCCACCAGCATCGGCTTGATCATAAGCGCCGCCGTCTTCATCAAATGTCGCTATCGTTTGATCAAACAGCGAGTCCGTCTTGGAGTCGCGCGAGACAACGATCACATTGCCCTTGTAGAGTTTTATGCGCACCCAACCATTAACGCTAGTCTGTGTGTGATCGATCAGTGTTTGTAGTGCCACACGCTCTGGCGACCACCAGTAGCCGTTATAAATCAACGAGGCGTAGCGCGGCATCAAATCATCTTTAAGGTGCGCTACTTCGCGGTCTAGTGTGATGGATTCAATTGCGCGGTGTGCGCGCAGCATGATGGTGCCGCCAGGTGTTTCGTAACATCCGCGTGATTTCATACCGACGTAGCGATTTTCTACCAAGTCTAGGCGTCCAATGCCGTGCTTGCCGCCG
>JAULVH010000104.1:0-11331 GCA_032111105.1 Burkholderiaceae bacterium
CCTGTCACACCAGAGGCGCCTGCCAAAAAAACCTGGCTCGCCAAGCTGCGCTCGGGTTTATCGCGTACGTCATCTGGTATTTCCACCCTGTTTACAGGGACTCGCATTGATGATGAGTTATATGACGAACTCGAATCAGCCTTGTTGATGGCCGATGCCGGTGTTGAGGCAACGCGTGAATTACTTGATGCTTTGAAAAAAAGAGTACGTGCCGATGCGATTACTGATGTACTTCAGGTAAAAGCTGTGTTGCGCGAACTGATGATCGCTTTACTAACGCCACTAGAAAAATCCATGACCCTGGGCCAGCATCAACCCTTGGTTGTGATGATCGCAGGTGTGAATGGCGCTGGCAAAACCACCACCATAGGCAAACTGGCCAAGCATTTGCAAACGCACGATCTCAAGGTCTTGCTTGCCGCAGGTGACACCTTTCGTGCTGCCGCACGCGAACAGTTAACTGCCTGGGGCGAACGCAATCAGGTTGCTGTGATTGCGCAAGAATCAGGTGATCCCGCCGCAGTGGCCTACGATGCCGTGCAAGCAGGTCGTGCACGTTGCATGGATGTGGTCATGATAGATACCGCAGGTCGTCTGCCCACTCAGTTGCATCTGATGGATGAGCTCAAAAAAATTAAACGTGTGATTGCCAAAAGCATGGATACGGCTCCGCATGAAATTTTATTGGTCATCGATGGCAACACTGGCCAAAATGCACTTACTCAAGTAAAGGCCTTTGACGATGCCATAGGATTAACTGGCTTAGTCGTCACCAAACTGGATGGAACTGCAAAAGGTGGTGTACTGGCAGCGATTGCTCGCATTCGTCCCATACCTGTGTATTTCATAGGTGTAGGAGAAGCCATCGATGACTTGCAGCCTTTTGTAGCCAGCGACTTTGTGGATGCTGTATTGGGTTAGGAAGATACGTAGGTATTGAGCTGCGCTGGTGAGGCCCGAGTTTAGCTTCGATCAATTACTCGCCTGATACCCCGTTTTATTTTTTTCAGTGCTTCATTAATTTTAGTAACTCACTTGAACATTCGTTGATGTCTATTATTTCTTTTTCTCATGTAACAAAAAAATACCCGGGCGACGTCACTGCCGTATCGGAAATTTCACTTGAAATTAACGAGGGTGAGTTGGTATTTTTAACCGGGCCATCGGGCGCTGGAAAATCTACGTTATTAAAATTAATCGCTGGCATGGAAAAACCCAGTGGTGGCATGTTGCAAGTCAGTGGTCAGGATATGCGTAAATTAAATCGCACCACGCTCCCCTTTTTACGTCGCAAGCTTGGTCTGATCATGCAACAGCAACGATTACTGACTGATCGCGATGTGCTCGCCAATGTCATGCTTCCATTAATCATAGGCGGTGCAACCCAGCAAGAAGCTAACGAACGCGCCTCTGTGGCGTTGGGGCGCGTGGGCATGCAAGGCAAATCACACGCCATGCCAAAAACGCTCTCAGGTGGAGAACAACAACGGGTATCGATTGCACGCGCCATCGTTCACAAACCGCGCATCATCCTGGCAGATGAACCTACGGCCACACTCGATCGTGAAAACGGTCGCATGGTGCTGGAGATGTTAGAAGCTTTCAACCATGCAGGGGTTACCTGCGTTATTTCTACTCATGACGACCGTTTGCTACAAGACGCTGATCGCGTGGTGGAACTACTGCATGGCCGTCTGATTGGGGTGCGCACTGCCAATAGCGAGGTGGGCGCATGAACTGGCTACGTGAACATCAATTTGCTCTGAGTACGGCGTGGTCCCGCCTGTGCCGTGCTCCGGGTAGTTTTGTCTTTAATGTCATGGTAATTGCTATGGCACTGATGCTGCCCTTAGTCGGATTAACTTTGCTTGAAAATCTGCGGCCTGTCTCGCGTGAGCTGGCGGTAGAACCTGAAATTACCCTTTTTCTTGCAACGGAATTTCCGCAAGACCAGGCTCAGGCTTTGTCTACTCAATTACTCAACGCTGCAAAATCTAACGGTGTGGACGTTAAACTCGAATTTATCTCGCGCGACAAGGCTCTCTCGAGCTTGAAAGAAAGGGCTGGTCTGGGCGATGTCGTGGCCACACTGGGTAACAATCCCCTGCCTGATGCGTATGTGGTGCGCCTGGCAAAACCGCAAGATGCCGCGGGTGCCGCACTTATAGAAAAACTCGCGGGTGTTTATCAACATATAAACGGGGTCGAGTCGGTGCAATTGGACGCGGCCTGGGTCAAGCGGCTGGCGGCCTTTCTGCAACTGGGAGCCATCATGCTGTGGTTGTTGGCTGCCACGCTTGCCGGTGTGGTCTTGGCGGTTGTGTTCAACACCATCCGTCTTCAGGTGAATAATCAGTCCGAAGAAATCAGCGTCTCACGGTTACTGGGAGCTACCGATGGCTTTGTCGCCAGACCCTTTTACTATTCAGGCGGCCTGCTCGGCCTGGCTGCCGGTTGCCTCGCCTTCGCTGGCGTGCTGGCGATATTAAGTCTTTTAAATACTCCCGTTCGAGAACTGGCCAGTTTGTATGGCTCCGTTTTCCAACTTCAACCCTTGAACCTGAGCTCTACTTTGTTGTTGCTGTTGGCCAGCATGCTGCTGGGGGTAGCGGGTTCCATACTGTCAGTCAGACGAGCCCTGCACGATCCCGTCTGAACTTAACACCCAACTCAGTCTCTATTTTCTTTTTGCTATCTCTTTTGTATTCTCAGACCGGTTAGCACTCTGCACGTGAGAGTGCTAATATTGTGGTTGTGCGGGTTTGTAGAATTAATCAGAACACCAAGCCCATTAAGACTAACAAGGAGCATATATGACAACTTTGTCCGCTTCGTCCGCAATCGTTCCGGCTGGTTATCAGCCTTTAGCCCTCGGCTTGCCAGTCAGCCTGGGTAATATTGACGCGTATATATCCGCGGTCAATCACTTGCCACTGCTAAGCCAGGAAGAAGAACTATCACTGGCTCGCCGTCTGCGTGACCAGCAGGATCTGGCAGCGGCGCAAGCACTCATCGTTTCACACTTACGGTTAGTTGTTTCTATTGCGCGCGGCTATCTCGGTTATGGCTTGCCTCATGCTGACCTCATACAAGAAGGCAATATCGGCTTGATGAAAGCCGTTAAGCGTTTCGACCCAGAACAAGGTGTGCGTCTGGTTTCATACGCCATGCATTGGATTAAAGCCGAGATACATGAGTATGTTTTGCGTAACTGGCGCATGGTCAAACTCGCAACCACCAAAGCACAACGCAAATTATTTTTTAATCTGCGCAGCCACAAACCCGGCCTCGATTCCATGACGCCAGATCAGGTCGATGCATTGGCTGCAACGCTAAAAGTTAAGCGCGAAGAAGTCATCGAGATGGAAATGCGTATGGGCGGTCGCGATGTCGCCTTGGAAGCGCCGACAGATGATGATGAAGATAATTTTGCGCCTATCTCGTATTTGGCTGCAGAGCATTCAGAGCCTCTGAAAATTCTTGAAAACAAACAGCTAGATCATTTGCAATCCGAAGGCCTCGAATCAGCCTTGGCTAAATTAGATGCTCGTTCGCGTCGTATAGTCGAAGCGCGCTGGTTAGCCAATGATGATGGCTCGGGTGCCACGCTGCATGAGTTGGCCGATGAGTTTGGTGTTTCTGCCGAACGCATACGTCAAATTGAAACGGCGGCCATGAAAAAAATGAAAGCTACATTGGCTGAATACGCATAAGTTATTCGCCGCAAAAAACAAAGCGCCCGCAAGTCGGGCGCTTTTCTTTGCGTGGATGAAAACATCACCACAATAGTTATTTTTATCAGGCAGCAGGGCTAGCCAGTAATCGTTTTAAATCGTTGAGTAATCCATCACCACCCTGACCATGTCTGACAAACAAACGTATATGGCCCTGGTCGTCAAAAACATAACTACCTGCCGTGTGATCTATGGTGTAACTCTTGCCATCTTTGCCCTGAATTTTTTGCGCAAACACTTTGAAGTCTTTCGCGACTTTATCTGTAGCAGATTGCTCTCCCCACAGCCCTAAGAAACTGGGATCAAACGCAGGTACAAAACTAGCCATCAGCTCGGGGGAATCGCGCTCGGGATCTAAGGTAATAAACAAAACCTGCAGACGCTCTGCATCCGGCCCCAAGGATTTCATAATGCCCGCCATTTCCGACAAGGTCGTAGGGCATACATCAGGGCAGTGGGTGTAACCGAAAAAAACCACCACTACTTTGCCCTTGAAATCGGCCAGCGTGCGAGGTTTTCCGTTGTGATCGGTCAGTGAAAAGCCTTTGGCATAATCCAAACCTGTGACATCGGTATTGGCGAAAGGTACTTTAGGTGTCTGTGGTTTTTCGCAGGCAGTCAACGCTACCAGGCATGTAAGCAATATCAGGACATATCGCATGGGGAATTCAAATGGTGTAAATCAGTAGGGTAAATAATGATCGATCAATAGCGCAGCAAAAAGCAACGAGAGATAGATGATGGAATACGTAAATGCTTTGCGAGCCAGGATGTCGTCATAGTGACGCCATATGCGCCACGCATACCAGAGGAAAATCACACCCAGTATCACCGCACTGATCAGATACATGATGCCGCTCATACGAACTGCAAATGGAAGCGTAGAAGTCGCCACCAAAACTATCGTGTAAAGCCAGACATGAAAACGCGTGAACTCCATACCATGTGTAATGGGCAGCATGGGTAAACCCGATTTTGCGTAATCATCACGACGATACAGCGCCAGCGCCCAAAAGTGCGGTGGCGTCCACACGAAAATGATAAGCACTAATATCCATGCTTGCATACTCACATCATTGGCAATCGCTGCCCAACCCAATGCAGGCGGCATAGCACCAGACAAACCACCAATCACTATATTTTGTGGTGTGGCAGGTTTAAGTATGATGGTGTAAATAACGGCATAGCCAACAAAGGTAGCAAACGTCAGCCACATCGTCAGTGGATTAACCAGGTTGTAGAGCACCCACATACCAGCGCCGCCTATCACGCTGGAAAAAGCGAGTGTTTGTACAACCGTGATTTCACCGCGCGCCAAAGGTCTGCGTGCGGTTCGCGCCATACGTGAATCAATTTCACGCTCGACCAAACAATTAATCGCAAAAGCAGCACCCGCCAACAACCAGATTCCCACGGTCGCTGACAGCACTAGGCGCCAGTCAGGCAGATCTGGGGTGGCTAGAAACATACCTATCACGGCGCAAAAAACCGCAAGCTGGGTAACCCGGGGCTTGGTCAGCGCCCAGTATTGGGCGATGCGGTTTTGCTCGGCGATCAGGGTGGTCATGGAATAAAGCTCAGGCCGGAAAGGGGGACACAGAAGGTGTCCTATTTGTGTTTTTCATTGAAAAAACAATGAGATAGTTTAGCATGACGAGCAGTGTTAACAGTATCGCCGCGCCAGCGTTGTGCAGCACAGCGATAGCCAGAGGCCAATCCAGCACTACAGTTGATATGCCGGTAGCAAGCTGAGCCAGCAGCACCCATGAAATCGCCCGCGAGACTGTGCGTAAACCATCAATTTTGCGCGCCCGGTGACTAGTCCATGCGACGACGACGGCGACAAAAATAGCAAAGTAGCGATGCGCCCAATGAATCGCCACCAGCGCCCCAAATGGCAGGTACTCATTGGAGGATGTCATACCTAAGGGACGCCATAACGTAAAGCCCTGAGCCCATTCCATCTCTGGCATGAGCGATCCCTGGCACAGCGGAAAACCTCCACAGGCTAATGCTGAGTAATTCGTGCTGACCCAACCACCAAGAGCTATCTGAGATAACACCATCACTAACGACAACACAGCGGGCCAGCGCATAGTGTGCGCATCGCTTGCCACTGTAGGCGCAAGATTTTGGCGCATAGCATGCCAGGTTAATAGCGAGAGCAACGACATACCCAACAAAAGGTGAATAGTCACAATGATGGGCTGCAGTTTTAGCGTGACTGTCCACGCGCCAAACGCGCCTTGTATACACACGAACAAAAGTAATAGCGCAGGTAGCTTTGGCGAGTAGCGAAGGGCATCGGAAGTGCGTGATTTGCGCCATGCAATAACTAGCGCGGCAATGATTAATGTACCCACGCCCATGGCCAGGTAGCGATGAATCATCTCTATCCAGGCTTTAAATACCGTGACTGGACCCGTCGGCATGGCGGCTTGTGCCGCACTAATATCTTCGTGAGCCAAAAAAGGATTGGCCTCACCATAACAACCCGGCCAGTCCGGACAACCGAGTCCGGAATCGGTTAAGCGGGTGAACGCACCAAATACAATTAAGTCGAAAGTGAAAAACACCATGACCCATGCCAGCTTGCGATAGCGGTCAGTACCACGCGACAAATACACCAGCGTCGCAGGTATCAAAGCCACCAACAGGCCTTTTAAGGCTAGTCCTATCAACATGGCATCAGCCTATGCTGGAGGCTTTGAGCAGGCGCGACATATCTTTTTTGATTTTGTTTGCATCGGGGTCTTTAGGAAAGCGCATCATCAAATTACCCAAAGGATCAATCATGTACAAATGATCACTTGCTTTTCCACCCTCTGCAGCGGGTAACCATGCTGCCAGCTTTTGTGCATCAACACGTAAAAAATGCGTGCCTTCATATTCTTTCATCAGTGTGATGTCGAGTGCAGTAGCATCGGTAATTAACCATACACGCTCTACACGCCCCATCTCTTTTCCTTGCGTTAAGCGCAGCTGACGCATGTAGTAAAGTTTTTGCGTACAGGCTTTATCACACTCAGCCGCATCCACCTGCAGCAGTATCCACTTGCCTTTTAATTGCTCAAGGCTCGCAGGTTTACCATCGAGTGATGCGCCACCTAAATCAGGAATCGGATACTTACGCGGATCGATCAGCTCACCGTAATTTGTACGCACTTCCGGCTTGATCAGGTAATACGTTATGTAAGAAAAAATCATGGGTGCCGCACAGATCGCCAGCACGATAAACATCATCCTGCGACCCTTATTTGCCGGCTTGGCGGTAGTGTCTTCAGTTGCTTGCACGTCGAAATCCAGTCACTAGAAAAAAAACAGCCGCAGCGAGAGCTAAGCCATACCACTGCAATGCATAGCCTTTGTGGGTATCTATACCTACTGAAGGTACTGGCCAGTCACGCACCAGTCCATCAGCGGTGTCATTGGTTTGTTCGATTATAAAAGTTTGCAGTGGTAGTGTGCTGGCGCGGCTAAATTCCGCGACGTCGACATTCTGCGCGATTGCTCCTGGCTTCAAATCCAGTGCTTGTCCGAGTGACATGAGACGGCTGGTTGAGTATCTAACTCGCCCCTCTATACGAACTACACCCGAGGGCACTGCAATATCCGGTATGCGTTCACGGTTGGTTGCGTCGCGTGCAAACCAACCGCGCATAACGAGTACAGATTTATCGCTGCCGGCCAGCTTAAAGGGCATCACCAGATAAAACCCTGCCTTACCTTGATAAGGACGGTTATCTAAATAAACAGCCCACGGACCTACGAATTCACCTTCGGCTGTAATACGACGAAATTCTTGCGGCAACGGCTCTGCGGGCTGAGCATTGGCGTTTACAGGCACATACTCTGCTCGCGTTTGCATCTCCAGCTGGAGCGCACGTTTTTGATCAGCGCGGCTAAGCTGCCAGTTTCCGAGCGTAACTCCTATGGCCACCACAACCACAGCCGCTATAAATGGCACCCATCGGAAATGAAAGCTTAATCGCATTAGAATGTCGGATATAAAATTTAACTAAAACCTAGGCGCAATGCTCTGCGCCCTCCCTCATGAAAATCATTGTTGCCGTTACCTTTATTCTGATCATCGCCAGCTTAGGCTCCGCGCTTTTTTTCCTAATGCGCGACAAAGGCAAAAGCAATCGTACGGTACACGCGCTCGCATTACGAGTCGGCTTCTCTATACTTTTGTTTGTGCTTTTATTAGTAGCTAATCATTTGGGCTGGATACAGCCCACAGGCATAAGCTATTAAATTCGCCTCGCAGAATTAAAAAAGCCGCACCGAAGTGCGGCTTTTTTTAAACCTGTTGCGCCTTACAGCCAGTACACAACAACATACAAGCCCAGCCAAACCACGTCTACGAAGTGCCAATACCATGCAGCACCTTCGAAAGCAAAATGCTGCTCCGGCGTGAAATGACCTTTCATCACACGGTACAAAACAACTGACAACATAATTGCGCCCATGGTCACGTGAAAACCGTGAAAACCAGTCAGCATGAAAAATGTTGATCCGTATATGCCTGAGGTCAGTTTCAGATTTAATTCGCTATAGGCGTGGTGATATTCATATGCCTGGAACATCATAAATACTGCACCCAGCAAAATAGTCGCGCCCAACCACAAGGCCGTCTTGCTGCGATCACCCACGCGTAAAGCGTGATGAGAAATCGTCAACGTGACACCCGACGTCAGCAGCAATGCCGTGTTGATAGTCGGAATGGGAAATGGCCCCATCGTTTCAAATTTATCGATGGTGCCTGCTGGGCCAGTACCGCCCCAGTTCGCAGCAAAATCAGGCCATAAAATTTTGTGATCCAAATCGCCCAGCCACGGCATGCTAATCGAACGCGCATAGAAAAGCGCACCGAAAAAAGCACCGAAAAACATGACTTCAGAAAAAATGAACCAGCTCATGCTCCAGCGATACGAGGTATCGATACGAGCGTTGTAGAGGCCACCCTCGGATTCGGCAATTGCATCGCCAAACCAGTAATACAAAACTACCAGGGCAGACAAAATACCCAGAATGTTTAAAGGCTTGCCCATACTGTAGCCATTAACCCAAGCCGATGCGCCGGCCATGGTCACCAGCAATGCGATGCCCATAAGCACCGGCCATTTGGATGGGCCTGGAACGAAGTAATACGGCGCTTGACCTTGTTGAGTACTCATCGACTTCCCCTAATTACAATGTTCAAAAATATCTTCGAATGGTAAGACGGACTTGGTTGTCATTTCAACCTATTTTGCCACGACCATTTTTACTATCATCAGCAGCGTTACTACAAACAATATCGCTGCAATAACGCCTGCTATGACTACATGCAACGGATTCAACTTTTGGGTATCTTCTTCGAAACCACTTTTCTTACGCACACCAAAAAACGACCACAATACCGCTTTCGCTGTTGCACCGAATGACATCTTGCGCTGCGTTGCTTCTCTCAGATCGTCCACTACTGTCGCCTCTCAGCTCGCCTTGCCTTTGGATCCCACTTCGAAGAACGTGTAAGACAAGGTAATCGTCTTCACATTTTTCGGTAACGAAGGATCGATATAAAAACTAACCGGCATTTGCCGCACCTCATTCGGCGCTAGCGTTTGCTGCTTGAAGCAAAAACATTCCAATTTACGAAAATGCGCTGCGGCTTCTTGCGGAGCATAACTAGGAATCGCCTGCGCTTCCATCGCCCTGTTCTGCGTGTTCACCACTTCGTACACTACTTGTGCCATTTCACCCGGGTGTACCTGAACACTGGACACCATGGGCTTAAACCGCCAGGGACCGGTGGTGTTCGCATCGAATTCCACCGTCACTAATCTGCTGCTGTCGACCTGCGTATTGGCAGGTTTTACATTCACTGTTTCCTGAACTGCGAGAACATTAATACCTGTTAGCTCGCATATCTTTTTATACAAGGGCACTAGCGAGTACCCAAAACCAAACATTACCAGAGCAACTATCGCCAACTTGCCCAACATGCGCGCATTTCGACGCTTGTGGCGCTGTCCGGGTGCTTCTTCAGTTACCGTCATGGAGTATCAGCGCAGTACTGAATGTTTAATGATTACACCCACAAAAAAAACTACCGCTACAGACAACAAAATCAGCGCGGTACGAAGATTGCGAGAATTATTTTGCTCGGACATAAAAACCTGACATTTATAGCAATCGCAAACAACACCGGCAGCTTGCGCTGCCGGTGTTCGCTTTTAGTTGACCGTAGGTGGTGTTTCAAACGTATGGAAAGGTGCTGGACTTGGTACTGTCCACTCCAAACCTTCGGCGCCATCCCATGGCTTATCCGCTGCTTTCTCGCCGCCGCGTATCGAGGGCAATAAAACAAAGAACAAGAAATAAACTTGCGACAAGCCGAATCCAAACGCGCCTATCGAAGCCAGCATATTGAAATCAGCAAACTGAGCAGCGTAATCAGCGTAACGACGTGGCATACCTGCTAATCCCAGGAAGTGCATAGGGAAGAAAGTCACGTTGAATGTCACCAGCGAAGCCCAGAAGTGAATCTGGCCGCGTGTTTCGTTGTACATGAAACCTGTCCACTTTGGACCCCAGTAATAGAAACCGGCGAACAGCGCAAACAAGGAACCTGCCACCAATACGTAGTGGAAGTGAGCGACAACGTAATAAGTATCTTGCAGCTGAATATCTACCGGTGTGATCGCGCAGATCAAGCCAGTGAAACCGCCCATGGTGAAGACGAAAATAAAGCCTACTGCCCACAGCATCGGTGTTTCAAAGGTCATTGAACCCTGCCACATCGTCGCGATCCAGTTAAACACTTTCACGCCCGTGGGCACAGCGATCAACATCGTTGCGTACATGAAGAACAGCTGACTCGTCACCGGCATGCCGGTTGCAAACATGTGGTGCGCCCAAACGATGAACGACAGAATCGCGATAGACGATGTGGCGTAGACCATCGATTCGTAACCAAACAGCGGCTTACGAGCAAACGCAGGAATGATTTGAGAAACGATGCCGAATGCCGGCAAAATCATGATGTAAACCTCGGGGTGACCGAAGAACCAGAATATGTGCTGGTACATCACAGGATCGCCACCGCCGGCGGCATTAAAGAAGGACGTACCAAAGTGACGATCAGTCAAAGTCATCGTGATCGCACCTGCCAGCACCGGCATCACAGCGATCAACAGATACGCAGTAATCAGCCAGGTCCAGGCAAACATAGGCATCTTCATCAAGGTCATGCCGGGCGCGCGCATGTTCAAAATCGTCGTAACGATGTTGATCGAACCCATGATGGAGGAAGCACCCATGATGTGCATGGCGAAAATACCCATGTCCATACCGATGCCCATCTGTGTGCTCAACGGTGCATACAGAGTCCAACCGGCTGCGGTCGCGCCGCCAGGTACGAGGAAGGACCCAACCAGCAAAATAGCTGCTGGTGGCAAGAGCCAGAATGAGAAGTTATTCATCCGCGCAAACGCCATATCTGCAGCACCGATCTGGAGTGGAATCATCCAGTTAGCAAAGCCCACAAAGGCTGGCATGATCGCGCCAAACACCATGATCAGACCGTGCATAGTGGTCAGCTGATTGAAAA
>JAULVH010000105.1:0-15885 GCA_032111105.1 Burkholderiaceae bacterium
GATGTTGTGCTACATTGCGCCTCGGTCGGCAGCCTTGGCAGCTTCAAATCGCAAATGAAGCGCGCGGATGCCAGCGGTGCTGCTTATGCCGTCATTCTTGGCGAGGATGAGATTAATCTCGGCACAGCGACGATCAAGTATTTGCGGGAAGCAGATCAGCAAAAAAACCAGCACAGCGTAGAACTTGCCGCCGTAGTTGATCATCTGATTGATCACATGACGAGCCAAGACGATCACAACCACATGCACTTGCATGCGGGACAAATTCACACCCATCATTAAAATTATCATGGCCTACGATCACGAAGAACAAGAACAACTAGCCACCCTTAAAGCGTGGTGGCACACCTACGGCAATTTGGTTACGTGGTTTGTGACAGCCGTACTTTTTGCATTCGCCGCATGGTCTGGCTGGAAATACTACCAGCGAGATCAAACCTCCAAAGGTGCGCTACTTTATGAAGAAATAGTCAAAGCAGCAGAAGCTAAAGACCAGGTTAAGCTCGCCAGGGCAACGGATGATATTAAAGATAAATTTAGTAGCACACCCTACGCTCAGATGGGTTTGCTGACAGCTGCTAAAGCGGCTTTTGATGCTAAAGATCTGAAGTCGGCTAAGTCTCACCTTCAGTGGATAGTTGACCACGGTCGCACTGATGAATTTAAAGCATTGGCACGCATACGTTTGGCAGGTTTACTGTTAGACGAAAAAGCCTACGACGAGGGATTGAAATTACTCGCCGGCGATTTTCCTGAGCAGTTCGCTGCCTTGGTTGCTGATCGACGCGGTGATTTATTGTTTGCACAAAACAAGCTGGATGAAGCACGCAAAGCATTTAAAACAGCACTAGAAAAAACAGAGATCAAAAATCCTGCGCGACAGCTAATACAGCTCAAATTAGATGCGCTAGGCGGCAGCGCTACGGCAGCAGGCTAGGCGAGGACATGATGCGTAATCCATTGGTTGTCGTTTTGCCTGCGTTGCTGTTGATTGCCGGTTGCTCCGCACTCAATCCATTTGCTGCCAAGCCCAAAAACTCTCCAGCTAATCTGGTCAGTTTTTCGCCAACTATGGCTGTTCGTGCGCTTTGGACGCTCAACATAGGCAAAGCAGGCGATCATCTGTTTAAGCCTGCAGTTAGTAATGGATTTATCTACACCGCCAACGAATCTGGCGAAGTCGTCTGCGTGGATGCAAACAAGGGCAGCCTTATTTGGAAAATTAAGACCGGCATGTCACTAAGTGCTGGCGTGGCTGCAGACGCTGGTGTTGTAGTGGTTGCAAGCTCTGACGGCATCGTGCTGGCCATGGATGCAGCAACGGGTCAGACGCGCTGGAAATACCAGGCTTCGACAGAAATTCTTTCCGTGCCAGCTATAGGCAGTGGAACAGTCATGGTTCGTAGTGTCGATAATCGTATCGTCGCTCTGGATGCCGAATCTGGATCGCGTCGTTGGTATTTGCAGCGTAATGCACCACCCTTGGCCTTGCGATCAGCACCGGGAATTGTGGTGGCGGATGGCCTGGCCTACGTCGGCTTACCAGCGGGTCGCTTGTTGGCTTTATCCGTGTTGACGGGTGGACCACGTTGGGAGGCGGCGATAGCTGAGCCTAAAGGCGCTACAGAGCTTGAGCGGGTATCGGATGTCTCGGGCGAGCCGGTGTTACTCGGTCGCGATGTGTGCGCCAGTGCCTACCAGGGTCGCATTGCTTGCGTTGATGTGGGTAACGGCACCCTGCGCTGGGCACGTGAGTTGTCAGCGGCGGTAGGCCCTGGTATTGATCAGCGCTATGTTTTTACAGCAGATGAAAAAGGCAATCTTCAGGCCTACGCTCGTGAGTCAGGCAGCAGTGTTTGGCGCAATACCAGCCTGGGTTGGCGCAGCTTGTCTGCACCGGTCTCGTTTGGCCGCGCTGTTGCAGTGGGTGACCGCCAGGGATACCTGCATTTTTTCTCTCGCGAAGAAGGAGCCTTGCTGGCTCGTTTAGCTACCGATGGTAGTGCGATACGTGCGACACCAGTAGTAGCAGGTTCGCAGTTAATTGTTCAAACCCAAGACGGAAAATTGATGGCGATTGCATCGGAGTAGAATCCGATTTCACCTTAGTTTCTCGCGCCTGCAGGAAAGTCATACGCTTTCCAGAGATAGTTCATGAAGCCCGTCATTGCACTTATTGGCCGACCTAACGTCGGCAAATCCACATTATTCAATCGGCTCACTCGCTCACGCGATGCGTTGGTAGCCGACATGCCTGGATTAACCAGAGATCGTCATTACGGTGAGGGTAGAGTGGGCGATCGTCCATTTTTGGTGATCGACACAGGAGGATTTGAACCGGTAGCCAAAGAAGGCATCATGCATGAGATGGCCAAACAAACGCGCCAGGCTATCGTTGAAGCGGATGTGGTTATTTTTATCGTGGATGGTCGGCAAGGCCTAACTCCTCACGACAAAACAATTACGGATTTTCTGCGTAAATCTGGCCGACAGGTCATGCTAGTGGTGAACAAATCCGAGGGCATGAAATACACCTCCGTTACAGCTGATTTTTACGAGCTTGGACTGGGCGATCCTTACGTTATTTCTGCTGCCCACGGCGACGGAGTTGCGGATCTGGTCGAAGAGTCCTTAGATATAGCGCATAAAGACAAGCCGCAAGATGACGAAGATTCGGCAACTGTGCGAGGCATAAAAATCGCTATTGTCGGTCGGCCGAATGTAGGTAAATCGACGATGGTCAATACGCTATTGGGCGAAGAGCGTGTCATTGCATTTGATATGCCGGGTACAACGCGCGACTCAATAGAGATTCCTTTTGAGCGTAATGGTACTCACTACACTTTAATCGACACTGCGGGTATACGTCGCAAAGGCAAAGTGTTTGAAGCGATAGAAAAATTTTCTGTTGTCAAAACATTGCAATCGATTTCAGAAGCGAATGTAGTTTTATTGCTGCTTGATGCGCAACAAGACATCTCAGAACAGGACGCACACATCGCAGGATTTATACTGGAATCGGGTAGAGCCTTAGTTGTGGGTATCAATAAATGGGATGGACTGACGTCAGATCACCGAGACAATATCAAACGTGAAATTGATCGTAAGCTCACATTTTTAACATTTGCTAAATTTCATTACATTTCAGCATTGAAATCGACAGGCATTATGCAGATGTTGAAATCAATTGACGCTGCATATGCCGCAGCTATGGCTAAGCTGCCAACACCACAGCTAACGCGGGCATTGCAAGAAGCATTAGATCACCAGCAGCCGCGAAGAAAAGGTTCCATCCGACCCAAATTGAGATACGCTCACCAGGGTGGTCAGAATCCGCCTATTATCGTAATTCACGGTAGTGCCTTGGATGCGATTGATTCTAGTTATAGGCGTTATCTGGAAAAACACTTTAGGGATAGTTTTTCGTTAACCGGTACACCATTGAGAATAGAGTTTCGCTCCGGCAAAAACCCTTTTTCCAGGCAGGAATAAATCCTTTTTTTCCACTAGTGTGTTTGCCAGTGTGGGTCAAAATCGATTACATTCCCGATGCACGGTCATTTTGGGTTCTTGTACTTTTTTACGCCGTCCCCATCTACTGTACTTGACAATAAAACGGAGCTTCCATGAGCAACAAAGGGCAACTGCTTCAGGATCCATTCCTGAATGCCTTACGAAAAGAGCACGTTCCTGTTTCCATTTATTTAGTGAATGGCATCAAACTTCAGGGGCACGTGGAATCGTTTGATCAGTACGTTGTTTTATTGCGCAACACTGTGACTCAAATGGTTTACAAACACGCCATTTCTACCGTGGTACCTGCGCGCGCGGTCAATCTCAATACCGAACAGGCTGCCGAGTAAGACTTCCATCTGCTCGAGTTGGCCAGGACTCATGACATGCGCGCTGTATTGGTAGGTGTTGATTTTGGCAAGCTTGATTTCCATGCCAGTCTCGAAGAGCTGGCATTGTTGTCAAAAACGGCCGGTGCCCAGCCAGTTGCCAGCGTCACGGGTAAAAGAGCATCGCCTGATGCGGCTTTGTTCGTTGGCTCTGGCAAAGCTGATGAGGTTTTGGGCACTATTGCTGATCTGGATGCCGATCTGGTTATTTTTAACCATACTTTGTCGCCAGCTCAGCAGCGTAACCTCGAGCGTCATCTGAACGTTCGCGTAGTCGACCGTACCAGCCTGATTCTCGACATCTTCGCTCAGCGAGCGCAGAGTCATGAGGGTAAAGTGCAGGTCGAACTGGCGCAATTACAGCACCTTGCTACCCGCCTGATACGCGGCTGGACCCACTTAGAGCGTCAAAAAGGGGGTATTGGCCTGCGGGGGCCCGGTGAGACCCAGTTAGAAACCGACCGACGCTTAATCGGAGCTCGCGTCAAAATGTTACGAGCCAAGCTCGATAAGCTGCAGAGGCAGCGCAATACCCAACGTCGCTCGCGCGAGCGCAGCCGCACATTTTCCGTGTCATTGGTGGGTTACACCAATGCAGGCAAGTCCACACTTTTTAACAACATGACCAAAGCGGGTGTGTACGCAGCCGACCAGCTGTTTGCCACGCTCGACACCACATCACGTCGCATTCACTTGGGCGAATCGGGAAATGTTGTTATTTCCGATACAGTAGGATTCATTCGGGATTTGCCCACGCAACTCGTAGCAGCGTTTCGTGCCACACTGGACGAAACGGTACAGGCTGATTTGCTGCTACATGTGGTCGATGCGGCAAGTCCCGTGCGCGACGAACAGGTCAAGCAGGTTAATGCTGTTTTAAAAGAGATTGGGGCTGATCATGTTCCCCAGGTTCTGATCTGGAACAAGATCGACCAAGCCGGGCTAGCCCCGGCGATCGAACGTGATGAATATGATAAAATCAACAGAGTTTTTGTAAGCGCCCAGACTGGCGAAGGGATCGATTTGTTAAGGCAAGCAATTGCCGAATTCGCGCAGGCAGGTGGCGCTGGTCAAAGGCACTTACCTTCCTATGATTCCATTCTGAGCGATTGCGGTGACGTACTAACTCCTTAACTCCACAATTGACGATGGTACCGACTTCCGTCGGTATCGAATCTGCGTTTCATTCAAGATGAAAAAAGACCTCAACTCGGAACGCCACAGCAAGCTCGCATTTCTACTTAAGAAATTCGGCATCAGTTTTTCACTGAACGACCCACGCTGGGGTCGCGGATCAACAGACAATAACGATCAAGACTCGCGTCAGAACGGTCGCAAGCCGTCCTCTGATGGTCCGCCTGATCTGGATCAACTCTGGCGAGATTTCAACCAGCGCTTAAATCGACTTTTCAGTGGAAAAGGCGGCGGCAACGGCAGTGGCGGTAATGACGGCGGCTCGCCTATTGATGGCCACGGTGCGGGTATCAGTGCCAGCGTCGTTGCCGTAGTAATTGTCTTTCTTTGGATAGTGAGTGGGTTTTTTATCATTCAAGAAGGCCAAACGGGCGTCATCATGACTTTTGGCAAATTCAGCCACTCCACACAGCCTGGTTTCAACTGGCGTTGGCCTTACCCGATTCAAACCCATGAAGTGGTCAACTTGTCTCAAGTTCGGACAGTTGAAGTAGGTTATCGCAGCAACGTGCGAAACAAACTAGCGCGCGAATCGCTGATGCTCACCGATGATGAGAACATCATTGATATCCAGTTTGCTGTTCAATACCGACTCAAAAATGCTTCTGAATGGGTATTTAATAATCGCGAACAGGAAGAAACAGTTAAAGAAGTCGCCGAGACAGCCATACGAGAAATCGTAGGTAAGAGCAAAATGGATTTTGTATTGTACGAAGGCCGCGAGAAAGTAGCGTTTGATACCAGTGCACTGATGCAGCACATATTGGACCGTTACAAAATTGGTGTGATGGTTACCAACGTCACTATGCAGGCAGTGCAACCACCTGAACAAGTGCAAGCTTCCTTTGATGATGCGGTCAAGGCAGGGCAAGATCGCGAGCGGCAGAAAAATGAAGGTCAGGCCTATGCTAATGACGTGGTGCCTAAAGCGCGTGGTGCGGCGTCACGTTTGTTGCAAGAGTCTGAAGGTTATCGATCACGCGTAGTAGCCAACGCTGAAGGCGAAGCATCACGCTTTTCTAAAATTCTTACCGAATACCAAAAAGCACCTGGTATTACACGTGACCGTATGTACATAGAAGCTATGCAGCAGATTTTTTCTAGTACCACCAAGGTCATGGTTGATACCAAATCCAGCAATAGCATGATCTATTTGCCACTGGATAAACTAATCGCCCAAACGGCTGCAGAGTCTGCCGCCGGAGTGCGCTCACCGATCGCACCTACCACCGAAATTCCGCCGGCAGCTGCTGAAGGAGCGCGTTTGCCTGAGCCGCGTGCCCGCGACAGCCGTAGTCTGCGTGACATGGAGGGCAGATAATGAATCGCCTTATATCAACAGCTATTGCCAGCGTAATTGCGCTGGCCATTCTGATGTCCACGCTGTTTGTTGTGGATCAGCGGCAGTTTGCGATTGTATTTGCGCTGGGCGAAGTGAAAGAAGTCATCAAAGAGCCTGGGCTGCATTTCAAATTACCGCCACCTTTTCAAAATGTGATCTTTCTTGATAAACGTATTTTGACTTTGGATACCCCTGAGCCAGATCGTTTCATTACGGCAGAAAAGAAAAACATACTGGTGGATGCGTTCGTTAAATGGCGCATCGTTGATCCGCGACTGTATTTCATTAGTTTCGGTGGAGACGAGCGACGTGCGCAAGACCGTATGGCGCAAATCGTCAAAGCAGCTTTAAACGATGAAATCACTAAGCGCACAGTGCGCGAAGTAATCTCTGGTGAGCGCGGCAAAGTGATGGATGCTATTCGTACCAAAGTATCCGAAGAAGCGAAACAAATCGGCGGTCAGATTATCGACGTGCGCTTAAAGCGTGTGGATTACGTAGAGCAGATTAACAACTCTGTTTATGAGCGTATGAAATCTGAGCGGGCGCGTGTAGCGAATGAGTTGCGTTCCACGGGTTCTGCTGAATCCGAAAAAATACGAGCTGATGCAGATCGTCAGCGCATAGTGATTCTTGCAGAAGCCTATCGCCAGGCAGAATCAGTGCGAGGTGAGGGCGATGCCAAGGCCGCGCGGATTTATGCTCAAGCATTTGGTCAGAACCCAGAGTTCTATAAATTTATACGTAGCCTTGAAGCCTACCGTGAGAGCTTTAAGACACGCAGCGATGTATTGGTTATTGATCCTAACTCGGAGTTCCTGAAGTATTTCAAGGCACCCGGCGGTGGCCGTAAATAAGGCTGCCGGGTGTCCTACGGCTTGCTGTTCACGCTAGGTCTGCTGTTCCTGCTTGAGGGGATGTTCCCTTTTATCTCACCTGGGCGCTGGCGGCAGACTTTCTTGCAGTTGGCCAGCATGACGGACGGGCAGATCCGATTTTTTGGCCTGCTTGCCATCGTGTTTGGTATCCTTCTGCTCGCTCTACGATTCTTCCTTTCTGAAGCCTGATTGTCATGCCTAATTGGCTACTCCCTGAGAATATTGCTGATGTACTCCCATCTGAAGCGCGCAAGATAGAAGTCTTGCGTCGGGCGATGCTGGATAACTTCCGCCGTTTTGGCTACGAGCTTGTGATGCCGCCCATGCTCGAGTACGTTGAATCATTGATGCCGTTTCCTGATCCCGATATGGATCTGCGCATGTTCAAGCTGGTTGATCAGCTATCGGGCCGCACCATGGCTCTGCGCGCAGACATGACGACACAGGTAGCGCGAATTGACGCGCATTTACTCAATCGCAAATCCGTCACTCGATTGTGCTACGCGGGTAGTGTGCTGCATACACGTCCTTCTGGTTTTCACGCCACGCGCGAACCTCTTCAGATCGGTGCCGAAATTTACGGGCATGCAGGTTTAGAAGCTGATGAAGAAATACAAGCGCTAGCACTAGCATCGCTGAGCATGGCGGGCTTAACGAATGTCACTCTCGATTTATCGCACAACGCCATACTGCACGCCATTTTGGAAGGCGATGCCAATGCGCAGCGCCATCAGTCAGCCTTAGTTGCGATATTACGCGCCAAAGATTTACCTGAGCTCACCGCATTCGTTTCGGGATTTAATTCAACCGTGCGCGACGCGCTCGCTACGCTCATGAGTTTGCATGGCGATATACACGTGCTTGATCGTGCGCGTGCGCTGCTTCCTGCAAATGCGAAGATTCATCATGCCTTAGATGAGTTAGCGGTTCTGGCCAAAGCCGCTGGTAAAGTAAATATCAACATTGATTTAGCAGACCTCTCTGGTTATCAGTATGAGAGTGGAGCTATGTTTGCGCTGTATGTCGCCGGGCTTCCGAATGCGGTAGCTCGTGGCGGCCGATATGATCACGTGGGTGAGATGTTTGGGCGGGCTCGACCAGCAACAGGATTTTCGCTGGACTTGCGCGAGCTTGCGCGTTTACTGCCTGCTGCAGCGGCAGCGAGCGCCATACGTGCGCCCTGGGGACGTGAGCCGGCACTGACTGAGTTGATTACCTCTTTGCGTGAGCAAGGGGAAATTGTGATTCAGTGTTTACCTGGCGAGGAAAGTAGTCAACAGGAATTCGATTGTGATCGCGAGATCATTTCTGACAAAAACAAATACATCATCAGAAAGCTATAGAAATCATGGCTAGAAACGTCGTTGTCATCGGTACCCAATGGGGTGATGAAGGTAAAGGTAAAGTTGTTGATTGGCTGACAGACCATGCTCAGGGTGTGGTTCGCTTTCAGGGCGGTCACAATGCCGGGCACACCTTGGTTATAGGCGGTCAAAAAACAGCATTGCAGTTGATCCCATCGGGCATCATGCGTGCCGGTGTGGCCTGCTACATAGGTAATGGCGTCGTGTTGTCAGTGCCCGATCTGTTACGCGAAATTGATAAGCTGGAAGCGTCAGGTATACAGGTTGCAAACCGCTTAAAAGTCTCCGAGGCTTGTCCTGTGATTTTGCCGTATCACACAGCCCTCGATGCAGCACGTGAAGCCAAGCGAGGTGATGCCAAGATAGGCACCACCGGTAAAGGCATAGGCCCGGCGTATGAAGATAAAGTCGCCCGGCGTGCTATTCGTGTTGCTGACTTACTTAACGAAAAACGTCTGGAAGAAAAGCTACGCGAAAATCTTGATTATCATAATTTCGTGTTGGTTAATTATCTCAAAGCGACCGCCGTTGATTTCCAAAGTACCTTCGATGCTGCGTTAGCTTCTGTTCCGCGCATACGTCCTATGGTCACCGATGTCTCAAGTGCTTTATATGCCGCACATAAGGCGGGTGCAAATTTATTATTTGAAGGTGCTCAGGGCAGTTTGCTCGATGTAGACCACGGTACCTATCCATTCGTTACTTCCAGCAATTGTGTGGCGGGTAATGCGGCCGCAGGCTCTGGTGTTGGCCCTAACATGCTGCACTACGTTTTAGGCATCACTAAGGCGTACACCACGCGTGTGGGTTCAGGTCCGTTTCCGTCTGAATTGCCGACCGATCAGGGAATTGGTAAACATCTCGCCTCCGTTGGTCATGAATTTGGAACGGTGACAGGTCGTCCACGTCGGTGTGGTTGGTTTGATGCGGCGCTCTTGAAGCGCTCAGTACAAATCAACGGTGTCTCAGGTATGTGCTTAACTAAATTAGATGTGCTCGATGGCTTGGAATCATTAAAGCTCTGTACTGGCTATCGTCTGCATGGAAAGCATGTTGATATCTTCCCAGTAGGTGCAGAAGAAGCCGCAGCCTGCGAGCCGGTCTATGAGGAGATGCCTGGCTGGAGCGAGCCTACAGTAGGCGTCAAACTGATGAAGGATTTGCCTGCCAATGCGCGAGCGTATGTAAAGCGTGTAGAAGAATTAGTGGGTGTTCCGGTGGATATGGTCTCCACCGGTCCTGATCGTGAAGAGACTATCGTATTGCGACATCCATTTGAGTAATGCGCGCTCATGACGTCCACAAAGCACACGGGTGATTTGCGGATTTCGTGGGATGACTACCATCGCTCAATTGAGAGTTTGGCCAAGAAGGTAGCAGATTCGAACTGGAAATTTGATCAAGTACTCTGCCTTGCTCGTGGTGGGTTACGTCCGGGAGATGTTTTTTCGCGATTGTTTAAGGTTCCTCTGGCCATACTATCGGTCAGCTCCTATCGTGAAGCCGGTGGTACAGAGCGCGGCGATCTGTTTATCGGTGAGAGTATCAGTTCATCGACAGAGGGCTTGGCTGGTCGTCTTCTTTTGATTGATGATCTTGTTGATTCTGGAACGACCTTGCAGAAGGTTAAAGAATGGTTAAGCGATAAGCATCCTGAAGTACGAGAGCTTCGATCAGCAGTGATATGGTACAAAGCAAACGCCTCACAACGGCCGGATTATTATGCTCACTATGTAGTAGACAATCCTTGGATACATCAGCCATTTGAGTTGTACGATCAAATGACGTCCGATGATCTGTAGCAGCATGCTTATTCAAGGAATGTGAATGGAAGATAACGTACGTTTAAATAAAACCCTGAGCGATTTAAAAAACGCGCAGAAAAAGCTCGATGAATTAGATCGTGAACATCAGGAATTGATGGTGCGACTGGAAAAAGGTCGACAGGCGCAACGGCGCATAACGCTGTATTTGATAGCGATCGCTGTTGTATCAGGAGGTATGATTTTGGGCTCGTTCTATTTAATAGCTAAGAGCTTGTAGCGCTTTTGGAGAGATTAAAAAAAAAAGAGCTTGCCGAAGCAAGCTCTGAATCTGCTGGTGCCCACGGAGGGACTCGAACCCCCACACCTTGCGGCACATGGACCTGAACCATGCGCGTCTACCAATTCCGCCACGTGGGCCAAAAGAAGGCGAGATTATAGCGGATAAATCCCGCAAGTCAATAAACTGTGGGTTTACCTGCTACTTTAATGTACAAGGTCATGGTCATACACGTAATTATGAATAAGCTTATTAATCCTTCGTTATCAAACTTTACGCACAGCCCTATGCACGCTGCTCCTTTAAACTAGTTCAGTCTATTAACTTCATTTTCTATTTTATCTTTTGAGCCACTATCCTTACAGCATCCCGAGTCGAGAAGAAATTCTCGGCGTACTGCGTAAAGCGACAGACCCGCAGACAGTTTCCTCCATTGCTATGGCTTTGTCCGTCAAAGAATCCGAGTTGGACGGCTTAACGCGTCGACTTGCCGCTATGGAGCGCGATGGTCAAATTAAACCTGATCGCAAGGGACTGATTCAACTCGCCAACACCGCCAGCTTTATTGAAGGTCGTGTGTCTTGCCACCGCGATGGCTACGGCTTTCTGATACCGGATGACGGTGATGACGTTTTTCTGCCTGAAAAAGAAATGCAGAAAGTGCTGCATGGAGATCGCGTGCAGGTTCGCGTTGTTGGTCTTGACCGGCGCGATCGTCCCGAAGGCACGATAGTTGAAGTCTTAGCGCGTGCTAATACACACGTCATCGGTCGTTTGGTTAATGAAAATAACGCATGGCTAGTCGTTCCGGAAGATAAGCGCATAGCGCACGATATTTTGCTCGCCGCGCCTCCGGGTAAGGCAAAGGTAGGGCAGGTAGTCAGTGTTGAACTAACTGAGCAACCATCGCGCTATAGCCAGCCGATAGGAAAAATCACGGAAGTGCTGGGGGATATTGATGATCCCGGCATGGAAATAGAAATCGCAGTTCGCAAGTACGGCGTGCCACATGAGTTTTCTGCGCCTGCTAAAGCCGCAGCCACAAAACTACCATCAGAGGTTAAGCCAGCCGATCTGGAAGATCGTGTTGATTTGCGAGATATACCGATGGTAACCATTGACGGTGAAGATGCACGCGACTTTGATGATGCCGTTTACTGTGAGCCTGTAAAAATAGGACGTAGCACCGGGTTTCGACTTATCGTTGCTATTGCCGACGTAAGTCATTATGTGAAACCGAATGACGATATCGATATCGATGCGCTTGAGCGCAGCACCTCGGTGTATTTCCCGCGCAGAGTTATACCTATGCTGCCGGAAAAACTCTCTAACGGGTTGTGTTCATTAAATCCTGATGTTGATAGATTGACGATGGTGTGTGATGCGGTAATTACTGCCAAAGGCGATATCCATGCCTATCAGTTTTATCCTGCAGTTATTCATTCAGCTGCGCGGCTGACCTACACCGAGGTTGCTGCAGTGCTGGGTAATACACGCGGACCAGAAGCTACGCGCCGCGCGGGTCTATTGCCCCATCTGCAAAATCTCTATGATTTATTTCAGGTATTGCTGCAGTCGCGTCGTGTGCGTGGCGCGATTGATTTCGAAACCACTGAAACCTACATCGTGTGTAATGCCGCCGGAAAGATAGAGCAAATTTTGCCGCGCACACGAAACGATGCGCACAAATTAATTGAAGAATGTATGTTGGCAGCAAACGTTTGCGCGGCTGATTTCATGGAGCGTAACAAGCACCATGGCATGTTTCGCATACATGCTGGCCCCACCGAACAAAAGCTTACTCAGCTACGTACTTTCTTAAAACAATTAGGTTTGTCGCTCGGTGGGTTGGATAGTCCAGCCGCTTCCGACTATGCCGAGTTGATGGAGAAAATTAAGCTCAGGCCCGACGCCATTATGCTGCAGACCATGTTGCTGCGCTCTATGCAGCAAGCTGTATATAGCCCGGAAAATATTGGGCACTTTGGTTTGTCGTATGACGCCTATGCGCATTTCACCAGCCCTATACGACGTTACCCTGATTTGCTTACGCACCGCGTTATTAAATCTATTTTGCAAGGTAAGCACTATCACCCCAAAGGTATCGAGACTGAAAGTCTCAATACCCAGTTGTCTCCCGCTGCACGCAAGATGCAGGCAAAAGATCGTGCCGCCGGTAAGAAAAAATCTGAGGGTGATTTAGCGATCTGGGAAGCGCTGGGCATACATTGTTCGGCCAATGAGCGTCGTGCAGATGAAGCCTCACGTGATGTAGAGGCCTGGCTTAAATGCTATTTTGTGCGCGATAAACTGGGCGAAGAATTTACCGGTACGATTTCCGGTGTTGCGTCGTTTGGTATTTTTGTGCAGCTCGATGCCTTGTTCATAGAAGGTATGGTTCATGTCACTGATCTAGGGTCAGATTATTTTCAATTTGATGAAGCACGACATGAGTTACGTGGTGAACGCACGGGTATGCGTTACCAGCTAACTGACAGAGTCACTGTGCAGGTGAGTCGGGTGGATCTTGATGCCCGCCGTATTGATTTGCGATTGGTACGTGAACCGGGCATACATACGCAATTGAAAAATGAATCGCGTCGTGCTGATGAAGTGCATGGACGATCACGGCTACAGGGTGCAAAGAAAGCAGCAAAACAAGCAGCAAAAAAAGTCACCCAAAAAGCAGCTCCCAAAAAAACAGATAGCGCGAAACCACGGTCGGTAAAGCCAGCCAAAAAAGCTGCGCGCCCTGGGCAAAAAAAACGTAAATAAAACAGCCCGTCTTTAACAGGCCATAGCATCTAATGAAAAACAGACTCCTATTCGGATTTCATGCCGTTGCAGCACGCATACGACATGATGCCTCTACGATCGAAGAAATTTATGTCGATGCCTCGCGCCACGACAGACGTATGGGCGATTTGCTGCGTTCGGCCAAAGCGGCCAATGTGCGCATTATTCAGGCAGATGATCAGCGTCTTGATGCTATGGTCGGTACGCGTCGTCACCAGGGCGTAGTTGCGAGTGCGGGCGAATTGTCACTCGCTCGCAATCTGACGGAATTAATCGATGGCATACAGGGGCCGCCGTTAATTTTGATTTTAGACGGAGTTACCGATCCACATAATTTGGGTGCTTGCTTGCGCGTAGCTGATGGCGCAGGTGTTCATGCGGTCATTGCACCCAAGGACAGAGCCGTGGGCTTGAATGCCACCGCTTCCAAGGTGGCCAGTGGTGCTGCCGATACCGTGCCTTACATCACCGTGACCAATTTGGCTCGTGCAATGCGCGAGCTGCAAGAGCACGACATCTGGATCACCGGCACGACCGAGGATGCTGAAAGCACCCTTTACGACGTCGACTACACAGGCGCTACGGCGTTTGTGATGGGTTCAGAGGGTGAAGGGCTGCGCCGCCTGACACGTGAGACCTGTGACCGTTTGGTCAGCCTGCCCATGATGGGAATGTGTCTGTAGCGTCGGGTATTTGTCTGTACGAGGCCAGACGTCAACGTTTAAAAATGCCCGGTACCTAGGGGGATTCTATTTGGTGTGAATTTTATGGCGAGCTGGCGCTGCTGTGCGGCGCTGGGTTCGGTGTATCAACGGCCTGGCCTTGATAAAGTAGTCTAGTAACGTCTCGCTAATTCAGTAGTTTATTCAATAGTTTATTCAGTATTTCCATAGCTTTTATGGTGTGATTGCATCTGGTTTTCGCAAATCACCTAAAATTCTCTTTTTACCGATTTGGCTCACCCCATGTTCAGTCGCCTCAAGGAAGACATAACCAGCATCATGGCGCGCGACCCAGCTGCCCGCAGTTCCTGGGAGGTGCTGACGTGCTATCCCGGTCTGCACGCCATAGTTATGCACCGTTGGGCCCGAGCTTGCTGGCAGCAGGGCTTTAAGTGGTCAGGTCGCTTCATCTCTCATGTGGCCCGTGGCTTAACCGGTATCGAAATCCATCCTGGTGCCACTATCGGTCGTCGTGTTTTTATCGATCACGGCTTTGGGGTCGTCATAGGTGAAACCGCTGAAGTAGGCGACGATTGCACCATCTATCAAGGCGTGACCCTGGGCGGTACCTCGCTCTCCAAAGGAGCCAAGCGACACCCAACGCTAGGGCGCGGAGTCATCATAGGTGCCGGCGCCAAAGTGTTGGGATCGTTTACCGTAGGTGATGGTGCCAAAGTCGGCTCGAATGCTGTGGTGGTCAAAGAAGTACCGGCCGGCGCAACGGCGGTAGGCAATCCAGCGCGCATCATAGAAAAAGATATCGCAACGGGTCAGGATGCAACGGCCAAAATGTTCGCCGCGTATGGTTTGACGCCGAATGGTGATGATCCTGTGTCAAAAGCACTGCACGGGTTGATCGACAATGCGTCTAGTCAGGAATTGCAGTTAGTGAAAATCGTCGAGGCACTCAAAGCGGCGGGCATAGCTTGCGAGACCGTAGCGCAACTGGATAAATTCAATCCGGAAAAACTCAATAAATTGGTGGAGTGATTTAAGTCTGTGCAATCAATTATGTGAATTCAGCACAATGAAAAAGTTTGAGCATAGTTAATATTGACTGCTTTTTCTGGGTTGCGCAAAATGCAAGCATTGATCCGATGAGGTTTGTATGCCTACAATCAGTGCGTTCTACGGGATTTTGATTCGCATGTTTTTTAACGATCACTCACCCCCGCATTTTCATGCAATTTATTCTGAACATGAGGCGATCATCAATATCGAAGGTTTGTGCGTTTCTTCGGGATACTTACCCAGGCGTGCCTTGGAGCTTGTTTTAGAATGGGCTCAATTGCATCAGCAAGAATTGCTTGAAGATTGGAATCTGTGCAAGTCGAAAAAGCAACCCAACGTAATTCCTCCTTTGAAGTGAGGCTCCTATGGAATGGCAGGTCGTTGATGTCAAGACTGTTTCACCACTGAGTATTCAGGTAACTTTCGCAGATGGAACGTCGGGCAGATGCGCATGAGGTTGATCGCGGGCACTTGCTCGTGCGGGTCCTGGTCCAACCACAGGCACTCGAACAGCTGGCAGCAGCGCTTGCGGATCGAGAAGAGGATTCGGTCGCAGATGATGATCTCCATCAGCATGTTGTACGTCACGCCGAAGTACTCGGCGTTGGCACGGATGATGCTGACGGTGTGCCG
>JAULVH010000105.1:15895-18245 GCA_032111105.1 Burkholderiaceae bacterium
ACTGAATTAAGCCAGCCTCTTCAAAATTTTTTAGATTTATGTTTCAGCTGCAGCAGCTCACACATTGATGGAATGAAGTTCTCCTGCACTATCCAACGCGATCCAGCCGCCACGTCGTTTATTCAGTTCATTTGTTTCACAATCCCAGTCAGGTAGCACATAGCGAACTCCCTCGGGAGTGTGATGAACATCGGGCCTATGCGTGTGACCGTGAATTAATAGCTGGACTTGATGTGATTTAAATAGCGCAGCAATTTGTTCAGCATTCACATCCATGATTGCCATAGCTTTTTCTTTTTGCGCGGCACGGCTGCCTTCTCGCATACCGGCAATGATGTTCTTTCGTTCAGCCAGTGGGCGCGCAAGAAAAGCAGCTTGCCATTCAGGATTGCGAACTTGATTGCGAAATACCATGTAGGCAGTATCGTCTGTGCATTGCGCATCACCATGTACGAGCAGAATTTTTTGCCCACTTAGTTCTGCGATGTGAGGTTCGTTTAATAAAGTCAGCCCTGCAGCTGCGGCGAATGCTGGCCCGACTAAAAAATCACGATTACCGCCGATCCAAAATATTTTCGTGCCTTTATCAGAAACACGTTTCAATTCATGGCAGATTTGCAGAGAAAACGCCGACTCTATATCGTCATCCCCCGGCCAATATTCAAACAGATCACCCAGCAAATAAAGTTGTGCTGAGTGCATAGCCTGATTTTCTAAAAACGAGAAAAATGCGGCCAGTGTATTTGGAGTGTCAGGGCTCAGATGCAAGTCTGAAACAAAAAGCGCAACCGTCTCAGGTTGCGCTTTTTTAGTTATCGACGAGGTTACGAGCGAATTCATGTCAGCTCAAATGAGCTCAACTTTTTCGATAACGACTTCTTCGAGTGGAACATCCGAAAACATGCTTTTCCGCCCAGTTTTAACTGCGCGTATAGCATCAACGACGTCTGTGCCTTCGGTAACTTTTCCAAATACAGCGTAGCCCCAACCATCTGAGCCTGGGTAGTTTAGAAAATCATTGTCGCCGACGTTAATAAAAAACTGTGCCGTCGCAGAATGAGGATCGGAAGTGCGCGCCATCGCAAGGGTGTAACGATCGTTTTTTAGGCCATTATTGGCTTCGTTTTCTATCGGATCATTAGTAGATTTTTGTTTCATGTCCGAGTCAAAACCACCGCCCTGAATCATGAAGCCATCGATAATTCGATGAAAAATTGTGCCGTCATAGTGGCCAGACTTCACATAATTTACAAAATTTTCAACGGACTTCGGAGCTTTTTCTACATCGAGTTCGACCGTGATTGCACCGTGATTGGTGGTTAGAACAACATTCATAAACTGACCGCTCCTGAGTATGCATTAATTAAATATAGGCGAAGCATGAACTTAAAAAAATGCTCCATGATTCGCCTCGTTCAACGTCGCACAGTAGTGCAGGCGCTTGCTAACAGCATAATAAATCCGGATCGTTTAGATCGGGTTGATTAAATTAATCAATGAGTGTGGCAGATTCTATGATGACAGGTGTTTTAGGTTTGTCACGTTTGTCCGTCTCAACGGTTTGAATTTTTTGTACGATTTCTTTGCCGCTGATAACTTTACCAAACACCGCATAACCCCATCCGTCTTGACCTGGGTAATCTAGAAAAGCATTGTCGTTGGCATTAATAAAAAATTGGGCACTGGCGGAGTGCGGGTCGGGAGTGCGTGCCATAGCTAAAGTGTAAGCACGATTTTTCAGACCGTTTTTCGCTTCATTTTGTATGGATGGTCGTGTGGGTTTTTCTTTCATGGACTGATCATATCCACCGCCTTGCACCATGAAGCCATTAATCACACGGTGAAAAATCGTACCGTTGTAAAAGCCTGACTTTACATAGGTTAAGAAATTTTCTGCCGTCTTAGGAGCTTTATCCGGATAAACTTCTACGATGATCTCGCCCATGTTGGTTTTGATGGATATTTTGGGCGCTGGGTCTGCAATTGCTAAAGTAGTTAGCGATGCCAAAACAGCAGCAGTACAAATGTGTAGAAACTGACGGCGCAGATAATGCATGAAATTTCCTTTTGGGTGACGGCATAAGAAGCGCTGATTTGCCAGGGATTCAGATGCTTCAATGATATACTTTGACAAGTTTCATATTCTATCAAAATACCCGAACATACCGTTGGTCTCTGTTTTTACGATCAACGTAACAATCAACGTAACAACCAACGCAACACTCAACGTATCAAATAGTCATGCCCTGGTATTTTGATTAATGAACATAGCCGCGTGGTTCGCTTGGCTTCTCTACAATGTACTCCCCAAATTAATTCATGAGCACACTAAAGATATACAACACCTTAG
>JAULVH010000105.1:18255-23021 GCA_032111105.1 Burkholderiaceae bacterium
ACAAAGTTGTTTTTGTTCCCATAGAACCGGGCAAGGTACGAATGTATGTGTGCGGCATGACAGTCTACGATTACTGTCACCTCGGGCATGCGCGCGTGATGGTGGTATTCGATGTGGTGCAACGATGGTTGAGGACGCAAAATTTTCAGGTCACGTATGTTCGAAACATCACCGACATCGACGATAAAATTATACGGCGGGCAGGTGAGAACAATGAATCTATCACTGCCCTGACCAATCGCTATATACAAGCCATGAATGAAGACGCCCAGGCATTGGGTGTGGAGCCGCCCGACTATGAACCCAGGGCGACTGCCTATGTTCCACAGATGTTGTCGTTGATCGGCAAACTAGAAAAAAATGGCTTGGCCTATCAGTCCACCGATGGCGATGTGAATTTTTCTGTGCGAGATTTTGCAGGGTACGGAAAACTATCAGGTAAATCCTTAGATGATTTGCGTGCAGGTGAGCGAGTAGAGATAGGCAGTGCCAAGCGCGACCCGTTAGATTTCGTTTTATGGAAATCCTCACGCGAGACCGAATCCGACGAAGTTAAATGGGCATCCCAGTGGGGTAGCGGCCGACCCGGCTGGCATATCGAATGTTCAGCTATGGCATGTGATCTGCTGGGTGAGCAATTTGATATACACGGTGGTGGTCAGGATTTGCAGTTTCCGCATCACGAAAATGAAATCGCGCAATCCGAAGGCGCGCACGGCCATACCTTTGTAAATTACTGGATGCATAACGGCTTTGTTAGGGTGGACAACGAAAAAATGTCCAAATCCCTGGGAAACTTTTTCACTATCCGTGAAGTGTTAAAAAAGTTTGATGCCGAAGTAGTGCGGTTTTTTATCTTGCGTGCTCACTACCGCAGCCAACTAAATTATTCCGATGTGCATCTTGAGGATGCGCGCACCGCATTGACTCGTCTCTACACAGCACTTAAAGATACCTTGCCAGATGCACAACCGCTGGATTGGAACGAGCCCTTTGCTCAGCGATTTGCTGAGGCGATGAATGATGATTTCAATACGCCAGTAGCGATTGCGTGCTTGTTTGAACTAGTCACAGAAATTAATCGTGAACACTCTCCTGTCCTTGCACGTCAACTGAAAAAACTCGCTGGTGTGATTGGTTTGCTGGAGCGCGATCCTCAGGTTTTTTTGCAAGGCGGTGGCTCGGCTGATGGCTTATCAGATGATGATGTTGCTGCACAAATTACCGCGCGCACAGAAGCCAAGAAAAATAAAAATTTTGCCCAGGCTGACAAAATTCGCACAGATCTTTTGGCGCTAGGCATAGTCCTCGAAGACAAGCCCGGTGGCCTCACGGAGTGGAGGCGTGCATGATGAGCCCTCCTGAAATTTTGCTTGTTCCGCATTATTGGGAGCAAGCCAAGCTTGAGTTAATGAAGCGTGATCGCATCATGAAAAAACTCATTCCTCGCTTTGGTGATCTGCAGTTGGTTAGGCGGAGTGATCCATTCATGACGCTGGCAAGGTCTATTGTTGGGCAGCAGATTTCCGTTAAGGCGGCTCAGTCAGTGTGGGAAAGACTCATGCTCGCTTGTCCCAAGATGACGCCTGCGCAAGTCAAGCGCCAGGGCCATATAAAGCTTGCTGGCTGCGGTCTGTCCAAGCGTAAGGCAGAGTACCTCATGGATTTGTCGGCTCATTTTCTGGACGGAATTATTAACGAGAAGGATTGGTCCTCCATGGAGGATGAAGCGGTTATCGCTGAACTGATCCAGATTCGGGGCATAGGCCGCTGGACTGCCGAGATGTTTTTGATTTTCAATATGCTAAGACCGGATATTTTGCCTTTGGATGACCTCGGGCTGGTCAAAGGGATTAGCATGAATTATTTTTCCGGAGAGCCGGTCTCACGTAGCGATGCCCGTGAGGTAGCTGCTAACTGGGAACCCTGGCGTACGGTCGCTACATGGTATATGTGGCGGAGTTTGGATCCTATACCGGTAGAATACTGATTGTCTTAATGCAAGAATGGCATTATTCTTGCCGCCGGGCGGGATGCTTGCGACAGTTACGCACCCGCGCCAACGACAAAAGGAGCATACGTGAGCAAAATCACTTTCCTCAGCTTTGAACAGCCCATATTGGAACTTGAGTCCAAAATAGAGGAACTGCGTTTCGTGCAGGAAGATTCAGCCGTCGATATTTCAGAAGAAATCGATAAGCTGTCTCAAAAAAGCCAGCAGTTAACGAGAGATCTGTACGCCAAATTAACACCATGGCAGGTATCCCAGATTGCCCGTCATCCTCAGCGCCCATACACCATGGATTATGTGAATGAGATCTTCACTGATTTTCATGAACTCCACGGCGATCGTTCTTATTCTGATGATCTATCCATTGTTGGTGGTTTGGCGCGGTTTAATGGTCAGGCCTGCATGGTTATCGGTCATCAAAAAGGTCGCGATACCAAAGAGCGTGCCATGCGAAATTTTGGCATGCCCAAGCCCGAGGGCTATCGCAAAGCTATGCGCCTGATGAAGGTAGCTGAAAAATTTGGTTTACCAGTGTTTACCTTCGTCGACACCCCAGGCGCTTTTCCTGGCATAGATGCCGAAGAGCGCGGTCAATCCGAAGCCATTGGTCACAATTTGTACACGATGGCCGAACTCAAGGTTCCCCTGATTGCTACCATCATAGGTGAGGGTGGTTCAGGCGGTGCCTTAGCTATCGCTGTCGGTGATGCGGTGCTGATGCTGCAATACGCAACCTACTCGGTGATTTCTCCGGAAGGTTGTGCTTCCATTTTATGGAAAACTTCTGAACGTGCTTCTGATGCAGCCGAGGCCTTAGGTCTGACAGCCCATCGTTTAAAAGCACTCAACCTGATCGATAAAATCGTTAATGAGCCATTGGGCGGGGCGCATCGTGATCCCAAGCAGATGGCCATATTATTAAAACGCGCACTGGCCGATACCTTGCGGCAGTTTCAGGGCGTAAAAACCAAAGATCTGCTGGCGTCTCGCCATGAAAAGCTAATGAGCTATGGCAAATTCAAGGAAATCACTCCCTCTGAATAAATCGCAAATCACTGTTGCGATCACTGCATACGAACGCGCGCTGGAAGAAATTCTGGCGCGCGTTGTTGTTTCCGACGGTGCAGCCATAGCAGTGGCGTGTAGCGGCGGTCTTGATTCAGCGGTGTTGCTCAATCTAAGTGCTGATTTTTGTGCTCGTCATCACTATGCTTTGCATGTGTTTCATGTTCATCATGGACTAAGTCCCAACGCCGATCAGTGGCTAGCGCATGTGCAAAATGAATGCGAGCGATTAAACGTATCGTTTGATTCACGCAAAGTCCAGGTAACTGCTATTGATGAACACGGCCCAGAAAACGCTGCCAGACGTGTGCGTTATGAAGCCTTGGCAAGTATGTGCACTACACATCACGTCGAGTTGTTACTGACAGCGCATCATCAAGACGATCAAGCTGAAACCATACTGCTTCAATCGCTGCGCGGCTCAGGCTTACCTGGATGGTCTGGCATGGCTGACGTGCAACGTGAGCATGCCTTGCTGCCTGCATCAGTCACACTTGCAAGACCTTTGCTGGCGTGTTCGCGCCAGCAGTTAGAACAAATTGCACACGATCGCAAAATTACGCATATCGTTGATGAATCCAATGAAGATGCGCGTTACAAACGTAACGCGATTCGACATGAAATTTTTCCTGTCATAGAAAAACACTTTCAAGGATTTACCCAGGCACTGGCGCGTAGCAGCAGCCATTTTCAAACAGCGCAGCGGCTGTTAGATGAGCTTGCATGCATTGATCTTGAAAACTGTGTCGTTGCAGGTGAGCTTCATCTCGAATCCCTGGCGCATCTTTCGCCTGATCGTATAGATAATCTGTTGCGTTACTGGGTTTATGCAAAGACAGGCAGTTATCCCAGTCAGGCACAGCTGTATCAATTGCACCAGCAGATGCTGTATGCAGCGAACGACACCCATCCATTAATTTATATAGGGCAGTGGACGTTTGTGCGCGAACGAGGTTGCTTGGTGATTCGAACTGATGTGACATCAAATCAACCGCCAACGGATACGATGGTTATCCTTTGGAAGGGTGAGCCGCACATAGATATTCCAGCATGGCGCGGACGATTGATGTTTGAGATGACCGATGATGAAGCATGCGATCGCGATGCGCTGATGCGCGGGCCACTATTACTGCAAGCGAGAAAAGGCGGTGAACGTCTCAAGCTAAGCGAGCGTCAGCCTTCGCGCAGCTTAAAAAATCTCTATCAGGAGTTGGGCGTGCCGGTGAGTATGCGACCCTGGTTACCGTTGCTCTATCTAGGTGATCAATTGTTGTTTGCCTCGGGCTTGGGTACGAATTACTCAGTGCCTAAAATGAATCCGGGTGTTCGCCTTCAATGGCAATCGTGGGATGTTTATACACAGCAAGGCGAGGGCAGCACCGAATAAATGAAAGTGACGTTTTCTGATTTGTTGAATGAGGCAGGCTCGCCATAAAATTCAGAATTAATCGGCCTCTATCAAATTCGTCGTAAAAATTCCATCAATTCGCACCCCCAATAATTGTCATTCCGCAATGCAACATGTACAATCATGGCCTTCCCGGCGATCACATTCATTTATTAAATGGCATTAATCGTTCACAAATATGGCGGTACCTCGATGGGCTCAACCGAGCGCATCAAAAACGTCGCTCGTCGTGTCGCTAAGTGGCATGACGCTGGCCATCAGATCGTGGTTGTGCCTTCAGCT
>JAULVH010000106.1:0-1842 GCA_032111105.1 Burkholderiaceae bacterium
ATACTTGGGGCCGCCTGTTTTAGGCTGGATTGCTCCCGTCTGTCTCTCGATGAAAAACTTCTCTTTTATATCCCTCGTCTTGATTTGTACGGCGCTTGTTGTGGGTCTGCCGTCGTATGCGCAGGCGGCCAAGCCTGGCAAGACGCACAAGAGCCGTAGCTATGAATCAAAACCGGCCGAAGAACCCGAGTTCGCCAATTTTGCGCAATGGCGCGGTGTTGCCGAAGTCATTGATGAACTCAGCGATCAGCATGGACTGCAGCGGGAAACACTCAAAGCCCAGTTTGGCAAGGTCCACTATCTCGAGAGTGTGGTCAGGCTCATCAATCCGCCACCACCCAGCAAAGTGAAAAACTGGACGGTGTATCGCGAGCGTTTCATTGAACCGACCCGCCTGCGGGCCGGTGCCACCTTCTGGAAAAAGCATGAAGCCGCGCTGAGTCGTGCGCAGCTGGAATTCGGGGTGCCGGCCGAGATTATCGTGGGCATTCTGGGCGTAGAAACCATGTACGGCAAAATGACCGGCAATTTTCGCGTGGCCGATGCCCTGGCCACACTGGCTTTTGCCTATCCGCCCACAGCTAATCGCGATGCACGAATGAAATATTTCCGCGAGGAACTAAAACATCTGTTCCTGCTGGCACGGGATAACGACATGGATCCGCTGAGCTTTTATGGATCTTTTGCGGGTGCGATCGGTTTGCCGCAATTCATGCCGGGCAGCATACGTCGGTTCGCGGTGGACTTTGACGGCGATGGCAAGATTGACTTGCGTAATTCACCCGCGGATGCCATCGGCAGTATTGCCAGCTTTCTGTCACAACACGGCTGGCGCACCGAGCAACCCTTGGTATTCCCGGTGACGGTATCCGGCCAACCCGATGCAGGCTGGCCAGACATGCTCGGCAAGAGTCTTGAGGCAAAATTTACGCTCGATGAATTCTCTCGTGCCGGCGTCTCGCTCAGTGACAATCTGCCCAATGCGATCAGTTACGGACTGGTCGATTTGCAGGACGGTGAGCGACCAACCCTGTACTGGCTGGGCACGGCAAATTTCTTCGCGATTGCCCAATACAACCGCAGCTTTTTCTATGCCATGACCGTGATCGAACTGGGAAAAGCGGTCCGACAACAACGCCTGCACCTGTGAACACGCCTCTCCCCCGGCACTCTCCGCCTGACCGTGAAGTCATTGCACTGACACGCGCCTGGCTGGAGCACGTCGTCATCGGGCTGAACTTGTGTCCGTTTGCCGAACCAGTGTACCGTCAGCAACAAGTTGCTTATCAGGTCAGCCATGCAACGGAAGAAAAGGGCCTGATGGATGATCTGATCGCAGCGATTGAGGGACTGATGCATGCTGATCCGGAAAAAACTGATACGGCACTGCTGATTCACCCGCAAGCCTTGCTGAATTTCGAGGACTACAATGAATTCATTGGATGGACGGAAGAATTTCTCGAGGAAAGCGGGCTAGAGGCAGTGGTGCAGATCGCGAGCTTTCATCCCGATTATCGTTTCGCCGGAATGGATCCCGACGATATTACCCACAACACCAATCGCTCGCCTTTTCCCATGCTGCACTTGTTGCGTGAAGCGAGTGTCGATGCGGCCCTGGATGTACTACCGGAGGCCGCACAGCTGGTTGAAAAAAATCTGGATACGCTGCGCGATCTTGGCAAAGACGGCTGGGATGCACTGATTCAGCGTATGCACCAAGCCGCAAAATCAAGTCAGTAATCCTTGTCGCTCGGTGCTGATTTCGGCCTGAGCACCCTGCCCATCGGCACTTTCCCGCTACTTCTTGATCGATTACCAGACCACCAAGGCGAAGAACTTATC
>JAULVH010000106.1:1852-2285 GCA_032111105.1 Burkholderiaceae bacterium
ATAAAGGGATGCGTTTTCAGAATGGCCAATTCAATTGCTTTATTGTCTTGAGGATTCTCAAAACTGGAGATTTTTGTATTAACTACAATAAACTTGTGATTTGGAAATTTACTGGCAGCCGTAAATTCAGCCTTAGAGATCGCGACAAAGGATGAGCCATAGGTGACTCTTATTAAATGTTGCTAATTTATTAGAAAAAACTAATCATAAACATCGGTTGCAATGGTTGGACGGGAGCATTGGGGGACAGCGGCTTGTCTTGATGCAACCAACCAGGGCATTTCATTCACCACCAGTTTTAGGGAATGCACACTCAAATGACGACACAGTTTGATAATCAAGAAAGCAATCGACTCGCTGATCAGGTAGCTTACGATCCCAACAACCTGCTCGATTCGCTCATTGAGAAACTGCATCTGAAAAATGATGCCGC
>JAULVH010000107.1:0-2508 GCA_032111105.1 Burkholderiaceae bacterium
TCTGCTCAAAGGGCAACTTCAGGTAAAACAATTGCGCAATGCAACGAAGATTATTTGATTTCGATTTACCAACTTTAGTTACATCCTCTGTAAACAAGTTAGATTTTCCCTCCTAAAAATCCTTCCGCCTGGCGAAGATCAGCAGCTATTATCCTATTCATATAGGTGCGATCTTCAGTACGACTCACCTTTATTCGGATCACAATATCCATCGCATACCTATACTCATCTCTCGAGAGACTAGTTAATGCAAAAAAATTGAGCTCCATCAACAAAAAAACTAATGCCTGTCGCTAAGATTGTCCGCTTTGCAAAATTGCGCCTGTCAACCGTGCAGGACATATTGATCACACCCGGAGAGAATCTATGAATGAAGTTGTCATCGTTGCCGCAACACGTACCCCTGTAGGTAAGTTTGGTGGAACACTCGCCAAAATTGCGGCCTCTGACTTAGGTGCGCATGTGATCAAACACTTGATAGAAAAAACTGGTCTTGATGGCCATCTGATTAACGAAGTGATCTTGGGTCAGGTACTGACTGCCGGCGTAGGTCAGAACGCAGCGCGGCAAGCGGTCATTAAAAGTGGCCTGCCAGACAGAGTGCCTGGCATCACCATCAATAAAGTATGCGGTAGCGGACTCAAAGCGACGCACTTAGCAGCTCAGGCCATACGTTGCGGCGATGCTGACATCATCATTGCGGGTGGCCAGGAAAACATGAGTGCTTCACCGCATGTGTTGAATAATTCACGCGATGGCTTTCGCATGGGTGATGCAAAACTCGTTGATACGATGATCGTGGATGGTTTATGGGATGTATATAACCAGTATCACATGGGTATCACAGCAGAAAATGTAGCGAAAAAATTTAATATCTCGCGTACCGAACAAGATGAATTTGCATTAGCTTCACAAAACAAAGCTGAAGCAGCACAAAAAGCGGGCAAATTTAAAGATGAAATTTCTCCGGTAGAGATAGCCAGTAAAAAAGGGAACACGCTATTTGATAGCGATGAATACATTAAGCATGGCAGCATGATGGATGCCCTGAGCTCGCTACGACCTGCCTTTTCTAAAGAGGGCTCAGTAACAGCAGGTAATGCGTCTGGCCTGAATGACGGAGCGGCTGTCGTCATGCTAATGAGCGCACAAAAAGCCAGCGAGCTGGGCTTACAACCTCTGGCAAAAATACGTGCTTACTCTTCTGCTGGTATCGATCCCAGCATCATGGGTATGGGTCCTGTATCCGCTAGTCAGCTGTGCCTGAAAAAAGCTGGTTGGACTCACAACGATTTAGATTTAATGGAAATTAACGAAGCCTTCGCAGCGCAAGCGATTGCAGTTAACAAAGAGATGGGTTGGGACACGAACAAAATTAATGTTAATGGTGGAGCCATCGCTATCGGCCACCCCATCGGAGCGTCAGGCTGTCGGATATTAGTGACCTTGCTGCATGAAATGATACGCCGCGATGCTAAACGTGGGCTAGCCAGCTTGTGTATAGGCGGTGGTATGGGAGTTGCATTAGCCATAGAACGTTGATCGTCAACGCTCGCGGCTGGTCTTGTTACACGGGATAAAAAATAAAACTAATTTTTAGATAAACAGGAGAACACATGAGCAGAATTACTTTAGTCACTGGCGGTATGGGCGGTTTGGGTGAAGCTATTTGCATGAAGATGGCCGACATGGGCTACCAAGTAGCCACCACCCACTCACCGGGTAATAGCAAAGTCACTGGCTGGCTGGCTGAAATGAAAGAAAAAGGGTACACATTTCGCGCCTATCCTTGTGATGTAGCCAGTTATGAATCTGCTCAGGAATGTATTGCGAAAGTCATTAGTGATATGGGTCCTATCGACGTCTTGGTAAACAATGCCGGCATAACACGCGACATGACATTCAAAAAAATGGACAAAACCAATTGGGATGCGGTGATTAAAACCAATCTTGATTCTGTATTTAATATGACCAAGCCAGTCTGCGATGGAATGACTGACAGAGGCTGGGGACGCATAGTTAACATTTCGTCGGTTAACGGACAAAAAGGCGCCTTTGGTCAAACCAACTACTCTGCTGCCAAGGCGGGTATGCATGGATTTACTAAAGCACTGGCGCTGGAAGTGGCGCGTAAGGGCGTGACAGTAAATACGATTTCACCTGGTTACATAGGAACGAAAATGGTGACGGCTATTGCGCCTGAAGTGTTGGAATCAAAAATTCTTCCACAGATTCCTATGGGCAGATTAGGCAAACCTGAAGAAGTCGCTGGACTCGTCGCTTATCTCGCTTCTGATGAAGCCGCCTTTTTGACGGGTGCAAATATCGCCATTAATGGCGGCCAGCACATGCAGTAAGTGTCTTAATGGTTGAGTAGTCGTCTAATTCTGGTAAAATTCGGCTCATGCCTTGGTGGTGGAACTGGTAGACGCGCCGGACTCAAAATCCGGTTCCGAAAGGAGTGTCGGTTCGATTCCGACCCGAGGCACCACACTGTATGAAAACAAA
>JAULVH010000108.1:0-3272 GCA_032111105.1 Burkholderiaceae bacterium
GATAGCAACAATAAGCAGCGCATTGTCGGCGAGCGACGAAAAAAACTGCGCTGCCATGATGGTGTAGAAGCCGCGATTCATGCTGGAAAATCAGTCAGAGAGTGACGACAGACGGGCATTACGTTGCATTAAGTTTGATGAAAAAAATTGTGTAGGTTGAATCACACCACTGATTGCATCCCATGGCTGACAGAGTACGGTTAAACAAGCCGTAAATCTTAGGATATGGATGACAACATCCGACTAAGATCAGAGACTTTATACCATGAAATCTGCGGATTAATCGGATCTGCGCGCTTAGGTGGGCGAGTGTCCGGTAAAATGCAAGTCTATTCTTTACTCATTCCCCTCTGATTCACGATGCCTCGACCATTAGTCGCCACGACGGACGTCACGGCCATGCAATCCAACCTGGCCATAGCCCGAGCAGCTATGCCGGGTACTAAGATGTGGGCTGTGGTCAAGGCTGATGCCTACGGCCACGGTCTAGAAAATGGCCTGCGCGGTTTTGCCGAGGCCGATGGACTGTCCCTGATTGAATTTGATCGCGCCGTAAAGCTGCGTGAACTGGGCTGGACCAAGCCCATCATGATGATGCAAGGGATGTTCGAGCCGGTTGATCTTGACGTTATTAGTCAGTATCAGCTCCAACCTGTTGTGCATAACCCTGAGCAGTTAGAGATGTTGTCCAAGGCGCGTCTTGATGCGCCGCTGCATGTGCATTTAAAAATTAACACCGGTATGAATCGATTAGGATTTTTGCCCGAGCAAACGCGCGATGCCTATGCGCGCCTTGCAGCTATGCCAGCGGTAGGCAAAATATCGCTGATTACACACTTCGCCAATGCAGATACTCACTCAGTAGTGCCCGATGTGGCAACACAGGTCGCTGTGTTTAAAAAGGCGACCTCAGATATTCATGCAGAAATCAGTTTGTCGAATTCACCGGCGATTTTGATTCATCCTGATATTCGGGGTGATTGGATACGACCAGGCGTGATGCTCTACGGTGGCTCACCAGGCGGTGGTGATGCGGCTTCGTTCGGACTCAAAGCGGCCATGACCTTAAGTAGTCAGGTGATAGCTGTACAGGCAATTCGTGCGGGTGACTCGGTAGGTTATGGCAGTCTGTTTCGCGCCGAGCAGGATATGCGCATCGGTATCGTTGCCTGTGGCTATGCCGATGGATATCCGCGCCATGCAACAACCGGTGCACCGGTGTTGGTCGATGGGGTACGTACCCGTCTGCTAGGTCGGGTTTCTATGGACATGCTCAATGTTGATCTGACTCCGGTGCCACAAGCTCATGTGGGTAGTGACGTTACCTTGTGGGGTGATCATTTACCTATCGATGAAGTTGCAGCCGCAGCAGGCACCATAGGTTATGAACTCATGTGCGCAATTACACCGCGCGTACTGCGTAAAGTACGATCATAAAGTACGATCACAAAGAGCGATCATTAAGAGCACTATGGCTAAAGCAAAAACGCAGTACAGCTGCACCGAATGTGGTGGAGTCAGTAATAAATGGGTGGGTCAGTGCCCTGCGTGTGAGCGCTGGAATACCTTGGTTGAATCCATCGTTGAAACCTCCACCAATCGTTATTCTGCGCCGCAGGGATTAGCCAAGGGCGCGCCCGTTATGCGGCTAGCCGACATTGAAGCGACCGATGTTCCGCGTTTTAGTACCGGCATAGATGAGTTTGATCGCGTACTTGGTGGCGGGCTGGTTGCCGGTGGAGTGGTGTTAATTGGTGGTGATCCTGGCATAGGCAAATCTACGTTGCTGTTACAGGCTCTGGCGAACGTATCAAAATTTAAGCGCGCTTTGTATGTCAGCGGAGAAGAGTCTGGTGCGCAGGTGGCTTTGCGTGCACGCAGACTCGTCATTGATGCCGACAACCTACAGCTGCAAGCTGAAATTCAGCTGGAAAAAATTCTATCAACGCTGGCCGAAGAAAAGCCCGACGTTGCCGTTATCGACTCCATACAAACGATTTATTCGGATGCGCTGAGTTCTGCGCCCGGATCCGTTGCTCAAGTGCGCGAATGTGCCGCACAGCTAACGCGTATAGCCAAGCAAACGGATATCACGATTATTTTAGTCGGCCATGTCACCAAAGAAGGCGCGCTGGCCGGCCCGCGTGTGCTGGAACACATTGTGGATACGGTGCTCTATTTTGAGGGCGACACGCATTCCAGTTTTAGATTGGTTCGTGCATTTAAAAATCGTTTTGGCGCCATTAATGAACTGGGCGTGTTTGCGATGACCGAAAAAGGTCTCAAAGGCGTATCGAATCCTTCGGCCCTGTTTTTATCTCAACACGACAACCAGGTTCCGGGTTCGTGCGTGATGGTCACCCAAGAAGGAACACGTCCCGTGCTGGTAGACATACAAGCCTTGGTAGATGCATCGCATGTACCCAATGCACGTCGCTTGACGGTGGGCTTAGAGCAAAATCGTTTGGCTATGCTGTTGGCGGTGTTACACAAACATGCGGGAGTGGCAGCGTTTGATCAGGATGTATTTATCAACGCCGTAGGTGGGGTAAAAATTACCGAGCCAGCCGCTGATCTTCCTGTACTGCTGGCGATACAATCGTCTATGCGAAATAAACCCTTACCGCGCGGTCTGGTTGCGTTTGGAGAAGTGGGTTTGGCCGGTGAAATACGACCCGCACCGCGCGGGCAAGAACGTTTGCGTGAAGCGGCAAAATTAGGTTTTTCTATAGCGTTGGTACCCAAAGCTAATTTGCCCAAGCAAAAAATCGAAGGCCTGCAAGTCATTGGTGTGGAACGTATAGATCAGGCGATGAATCAGGTCAGGGAAATGCAGTAATCTTTACTGCATAGCCAGCGACGCGGCCTGCAGACCACTGCGCACCGCGCCCTCTATTGTGGCGGGATAATCTCCTGCGGTGTAGTCACCCGCTAGCCAGAGATGTTTAAGCGCAGTTTCATTGGCGGGCCGGCGCAAATCAGGTGTGCATGCAAATGTGGCGCGTTTTTCAGTCACTACCCAAGACCACTCAGGTGTCGCCAATTCTGTTCGTTGAAATGCCTCAGCCAGTTGTTGTGCAATGGCTTGCGCTAGTGCGGACAACTCAAGACCGATAAGCTGTGTCGAGGCGCTGATAACAACGGCCAGTAGCCCTGATTGGGTAGGATCAAGCTGGCCACGATCAAAAACGAATTGCCCCCAGTGTGCTGATTCTGTGTGTTCTTTCAAGGCGAACAAAGGTGCGGCAAGTCGCACTGACGCGTCGTATTTC
>JAULVH010000108.1:3282-6544 GCA_032111105.1 Burkholderiaceae bacterium
GATGGGCTCGTAATCAAATTCTAGTGTCTCTGCGAGCGCGCTATCTAAGGGCGCCAGTAGCATTTGCGCTGCGTAGGCGGGAATGGCCAAAATAATTTTATCCACGTGCTGATCAAAATTATCCCCCGTGATGTGCCATTGATGGCCATCCCGCTGAATGCCTCGAACGTGTACGCCCAGGTATGCTTTGCTGCCGCGTTTTTCTAAATAATTGATAGCCGCATCGGGAAACAAAGCTGACAGATCACGCGTAGGCAGCAGCATGTCGGATGCGCTGCGCGAGGCACCCAGACTGTCACCCAGAGTTTTCAAAAACACGCGGGCAGATGCTCGCTCAGGCGGTGTATTTAATGCCGATATACAGAGCGGTCGCCACATCAGTTGTACGAGGCGCTCGGTTTGTTCAAAGCGATCTAATAATTCAGTAACGGTGCAATCGACATCAAGTTGCCAGCCCATCCAGCGAGCGGCACTTGAAAATCGTGCCAGTGACAATTTGTCACTGAGGGTGAGGCCTTTAGATGTAATTACAGCAGACAGTAGATGTAATGGTGCTGGCAGTCGTCCGGCAATAAACTCCATGCCATCGGTCGTGGGTGGATAGCGCATTTGCAGCGGCAATCGCAACAAAGCCTGTGGTGGAGAAATACCCACGGTTTGCATCATGCGCAAGGTGTCGTGATACGCACCCAACAAAATATGCTGACCGTTATCGAGTTCATGGCTTTTATGCTCAACTCGTCGGGCTCTGCCGCCCGGTGTACGTGCAGACTCGATTAATGACACATGTTCACCGCGGCGCGCCAGCTCAACGGCTGCAGCGCAACCAGCCCATCCGGCACCTACAACGGCGAATTTCACGATGATTGCATTCTCGCTGGGTTAATCCAGGTTATCCACGCTAACCAGAGTTTGCGTAAAGGCGTAAGTGATACTTTGTGCTGAAGCACACGCAGACCATCGTTGTCGATTTCATCAAGCAGGGTGCGATAAATTGCCGCCATGATTAACCCGGGTCGTTGCGCTCTTCTGTCGATGGCGGGCAAATAATCAAAGGCCTCGTTGTAGTAAGCCTGCGCTCGGGCGAGCTGAAATTTCATCAAGGCTTCAAAACGATCACTATGTTTTGCATTGAGTATCTCAGCCGCTGTTACCTCAAATTTTTGCAACTCATCGATGGGCAGGTAGATGCGACCACGGCGGGCATCTTCGCCTACGTCGCGAATGATGTTGGTCAGTTGAAAAGCCATACCCAATTTTTCGGCATACACCAGTGTACGTTCATCCGTATAACCAAAAATACTGGCCGACAAGATGCCCACGACACTGGCCACATGCCAACAATAGCGCTCCAGCCCTTTAAAATCGAGATAGCGAGTTTGGGTCAGATCCATTTCCATGCCGTCGATCACGGCCAGCAAATGCTCACCGCGCAAATTAAACGGGGCCAAGTGCGGCTGCAGTGCTTTAGTTACCGGATGGGTGGGTGCACCGGCCAGCATTTGCTGAACCTCAAGGCGCCACCAATTCAACGTTGTTTGAGCAATCGACGCATCGGAGGTTTCATCCACCACATCGTCAACTTCGCGACAAAAGGCGTACAGCGCGGTAATAGCCAGTCTTCGTTGGGGCGGCAGAAATAAAAAGCTGTAGTAAAAGCTCGAGCCGCTTTTTGCTGCTTTTTGCTGGCAATAGTCTTCAGGAGTCATCAGAAGTAGGTTTTTTATATTCTTACGTGAAATGGTATCTCAGTCTTGGTGTGAACTCGGCTAAGCCCGTTTGGCCAGTAAGCTGCCGTAGCCTAACGCACGCCAGCCTAACAACAACCAGTCATAGGGTTTGAGCGTGGGGCGCTGCTGAAACACATCGTAGTTAACTGCTTCGATTTTTTCGAGTATGCGTAAGCCACCGTGCACGATAAAGCGTAATTCCCACCCGAGCCGACCGCCTACGTGCTGAGCCAATGGCGCACCCTGAATCATCAGGCGACGAGTACGTTCGACTTCAAATTGCATTAAGGCGCGCCAGCGATGATCCGCTTTGCCATCGATGATGAGTTGTTCACTCACTTGAAACCGTGCCAGATCTTCTTGAGGAATATAGATGCGCGATTTTTTGATATCGATGGCCACATCCTGCAAAAAATTAATTAATTGCAGTGCACTGCAAATTGCATCGCTTTGCTCTAGCCATTGAGGAGAATATTGGTCAGACAGCGCCAACATAATGCGGCCAACAGGATTAGCTGAGCGCGTACAGTAATCTAGCAATTCATCGTAGCTGGCATAGCGAAGCTGGCTCACATCCTGGCGAAATGCCGACAATAAATCGCGCAAGAGTTGCGTGTTTAAATGATGTTCTTTGAGCGTTAATGCTAGCTGCTGAAATAGCGCATTGCCCGGCTCGCGCCCAGCATCTATGTGGTCTAGCTCGGTTTCATATGCGTCCAATGCCGCTATGCGCTCGTGCGGGGCGGCATCTCCCTCGTCGGCGATATCATCTGCGCTGCGGGCAAAGGCATAAATTACTCGCACGGGTGCTCTCAGAGCAGGCGGCAGCAGGGGTGAAGCAACTGGAAAATTTTCATAATGAGCGTTGGACATAAGCAGGTGCGGGTGCGATGGCGTCTCTTTGTTAGTTGTTACAGGGGCGTAAGCATTCGATATAATTACTAACCTTCAAGTCAGTAATATCGGAAAACAGCCGGATATTGTTGCTTGTCGATGCTTATCGCTCCCTAAGAGTGCCCCGGGGAGCTTATTCAGTGTGTTTAATGCGTGCTTAACGCCCTACGGGCAGGCCGAATAATAAAGGAAAAAACGTGCTCCGCTTAGTCTCAATGGTTCATACAGGCCGTGCATTACCTTCGTTATTACTACTGTGTTCGCTACTTTCTGCCTGCTCACGGCCAGTCGAGCGAGTTGAAGAGATACGACCAGTGCGAGTCACCGTTGTGGCAGCTGCAAACACTAAAACAATGACAGAGCTCGCCGGTGAGATACAGCCACGCTATGAGTCACAGCTGGGCTTTCGGGTCGGCGGCAAATTAATTGCCCGCAAAGTGGAGGTTGGCAGCACAGTCAAGCGCGGTCAATTGCTCATGCAGCTAGACCCTTTGGATTTGCAGTTGGCGCAATCGCAGGCCAAAGCCTCATTAAATTCCGCAGAGAGCAGTCTTGCGCTGGCCAAGGCCGATCTGGATCGTTACCGCGAACTACGTCAGAAAAATTTCGTCAGTCAGGCTCTGTTAGAGGCAAAAGAA
>JAULVH010000108.1:6554-10479 GCA_032111105.1 Burkholderiaceae bacterium
CTAACCAAAGCAGTTATTCCAACTTGTATGCCGATGCCGACGGTGTAATTACTGCAGTGCTAGCTGAAGCCGGTCAGGTAGTTGCACCTGGCGCGCCAGTAGTTAAGCTTGCTCGTACGGGTGAAAAAGAAGTCAGAGTCAGTATTCCTGAAGATCAAATTGAGGTGCTAGGGCAGGTTACCGATTTGGCGGTTAAGACCTGGGCGAACCCAAACGTGGCCATTAGCGGTCGTCTGCGTGAACTCTCACCCATCGCTGATCCGGCAACCAGAACCTATACCGCCAAAATATCCTTGCCCAGAGCGGGCCCTGAAATCCGCTTGGGTATGACAGCCACTGTGCAATTTGCTGTGCCAGCACTGTCGGGCATACGCTTGCCTATGACGGCCCTGATCAACAGTAAAGAGGGAACTGCGGTGTGGATCGTTGAAGGCGGTGTAGTGAAGTTAGTGCCGGTGCAGTTAGCTAGTGCCTCAGGTTCTGACGTCGTGGTAACGCAGGGGCTGAGCGCAGGGCAAACGGTAGTTACTGCCGGCGTGAATCAACTCAGAACAGGTCAAAAAGTCAGTTTGCTGGGCCAGGAATTATCGGCCATGAGCGAGGAAAATAAACCTGCTTCGGCAGGGGCGCAAAAATGAAAGGTCGATTAAATCTTTCGCGCTGGGCACTCGAACACATACCGTTTATTCGCTACCTGATCGTGGTGCTGCTATTGGGCGGCATCATGAGTTACGGCAAGCTAGGTCAGGACGAAGATCCGCCATTTACTTTTCGGGCGATGGTGATACGCGCCTATTGGCCAGGCAGCAGTTCAGTACAAATGGCCGAGCAGGTAACAGACAAGCTAGAAAAAAAATTACAAGAGACGCCATTCGTCGACAAAATCCGCAGTTACTCCAAGCCGGGTGAGACGCTAATTATTCTTGAGCTGCGCGAATCCACACCACCCAAAGAAGTTCAACAAGTCTGGTATCAGGTACGCAAAAAAATAGGCGACATACGCAGCACCTTGCCTGCGGGCGTGCAAGGCCCTCTGTTTAATGATGAATTTGGTGACACCTACGGTTCAATCTTTGCGCTATCTGCCGATGGTTTTACTTCTGCCGAAGTCAAAGACTATGCGGATTTTGTTCGTCAGCAGTTGTTGGCCGTTCCTACGGTTTCCAAGGTCGAGTTGTATGGAGTCCAGGACGAAAAGCTTTATATAGAATTTTCAAGTAAAAAATTTGGTCAGCTGGGTATACCGTTTGAGACGGTGGTCGCGCAGATCAATGCGCAAAATGCGGTAGAAGGTAGCGGTGTTTTAGTGACGCCTACCGACAACTTGCAGGTGCGCGTAAGCGGCGCATTGATGACGCCCAAAGATTTAGAAAATCTACCCTTGCGCGCCAATGGCAACACGTTCCGCTTAGGTGATTTTGCAAAGATTACACGGGGCTATGCCGACCCCCCGCGCGACAAGATGCGCTACAACGGCAAAGAAGTCATCGGACTTGGTATCTCGATGGAGAAGGGCGGCGACATCATCGAACTGGGTCGTCACCTGGATGCGACAGCAGCTAGAATCCGCGCCAAATTACCCGTGGGTATACAGCTAGAACGCGTTGCCGATCAGCCGCGCGCGGTGAGTTCGTCGGTCAATGAATTCCTCAAAGTGCTGGCTGAGGCTGTCATGATCGTGCTGGCAGTTAGTTTTATCGCTTTGGGTTTGCACACCAAGCCGCTACGCATCGATGTGCGTCCGGGGTTGGTGGTGGCGCTCACCATACCGCTGGTCTTGGCAGCAACGTTTTTAGCAATGCAAATTTTAGGTATAGATTTGCACAAGATTTCGCTAGGCGCATTAATCATCGCCTTGGGCTTGCTGGTAGACGACGCCATCATTGCCGTTGAAATGATGGTCAGAAAGATGGAAGAAGGCTTGTCGCGCTTTGATGCCGCTACCTTTGCTTATACGTCGACTGCTATGCCTATGCTGACAGGCACTCTGATTACAGCAGCAGGATTTCTTCCGATAGGATTTGCAAAATCAGCAGCGGGCGAATACACGTTTTCCATGTTTTCAGTCAATGCGCTGGCACTTTTAATTTCATGGTTTGCTGCGGTACTTTTTACCCCTTACTTGGGGTATGTTTTTTTACGAGTAAAGCCCGGCGCTCATGCCGATGGTCATCATGAATTATTTAACACCCCGTTTTACAACCGACTACGTCGGATCGTGAACTGGTGTGTAGATTGGCGCAAAACGACGATAGTGCTGACCTTGGCAGGTTTTTTCTTAGGCGTATTCGGGTTTAAATTTATCGAGCAGCAGTTTTTTCCGGATTCCAGCCGGCTGGAATTAATGGTCGAGCTGTGGCTGCCTGAAGGGTCGTCGTATCAAGCGACTGAGGCTCAGGCTAAAAAATTTGAACGATTCATCATGAAGCAGCCTGGCGTGGAAAGCGTCACCAGCTACGTAGGCACGGGTAGCCCGCGTTTCTATTTGCCGCTGGATCAGATTTTTCCGCAAACCAATGTCTCCCAAATCGTCGTTTTGCCTAAAGATGCCAAGACCAGAGAAGCGCTACGACTAAAAATCAAAGATATATTCGCTAAAGATTTTCCTGAAGTGCGCGGACGCGTCAAATTGCTGCCTAACGGCCCGCCTGTTCCGTATCCCGTGCAGTTTCGTGTCACGGGTACCGAGATTGAAAAAGTACGGATAATTGCAGATCAAGTTAAAGCCGTATTACGCGCTAATTCCAATGCCGTGGGCGTTAACGACAATTGGAATGAATCGGTGAAAGTCGTACGCATCGATCTTGATCAAGAAAAATTGCGTGCTCTGGGTATCAATTCACAAACCGTAATGCGCGCTGCCAATACGGTATTGACGGGTTCTGTGGTGGGGCAATTTCGCACGGCTGAAAAGTTGATCGATATCGTGATCCGACAGCCTGTGGAAGAGCGCTTGACGATTACAGCACTTAGTAATGCCAGTGTGCCCACGGCGAGTGGGCGGCCTGTACCGCTTTCGCAATTGGCGACACCACGTTTTGTGTGGGAGCCCGGCGTGATTTGGCGGGAAGGGCGCGAATGGGCAATTACGGTTCAGTCCGATGTCGTCGATGGTATTCAAGGCCCCACGGTGTCGGGTCAGGTTGACCCGTTACTTGAACCACTGCGCGCCAAACTGCCGCCCGGTTACAAGATCAAACTAGCCGGTGCAGCAGCCGATAGTGGCAAGGCGCAAGATTCGATTGCTGCCAACGTGCCCTTGGTAATTTTTATAGTGTTTACATTGCTCATGCTGCAGTTGCATAGTTTTTGGCGCTCTTTGATGGTCTTTCTCACTGGGCCTTTAGGCGTGGCGGGTGCTGCGCTGGCGTTGTTAATTCTGCAGCGACCATTTGGATTCGTGGCCCAGCTGGGTGTGATTGCGCTGTTTGGCATGATCATTCGTAACTCGGTCATTTTGGTAGACCAAATTGAGCAAGATATAGCCGCGGGTATTGCGCCGTGGGATGCCATCGTTGGTTCGGCTGTCAGGCGTTGCCGACCGATACTGTTAACGGCGGCCACGGCGGTGTTGGCCATGATTCCTTTGTCGCGGTCCGTGTTTTGGGGGCCTATGGCTGTGGCCATCATGGGCGGGCTGATTGTTGCTACTTTGCTTACGCTATTGTTCCTGCCGGCCTTGTATGCGGCCTGGTTCAGAGTCAAGCGCCCGATACAGCCGTAACGGAAAACGCAGCGTATCCCCTGAATTTCCAGTAGAATCGGGGGTTTGAGTCACCACCAGCTCAATAGCAACAAAGGGCGACCGCTCTTGCCGCATGGTCGCCCTTTGCTTTTGTTGAAACTGGCCTGAATTACTTCACATTCTGTGAATCGTATAGCCGCGAGGATGGCGAAATTGGTAGACGCACCAGGTTTATGTCCT
>JAULVH010000109.1:0-10965 GCA_032111105.1 Burkholderiaceae bacterium
CTCGTATCGCAAGGATTCACTGTTTTCATGATTTCATGGCGTAATCCGGATGGCGCTATGCGTGATGTGGGATTAAGTGACTACGTCAACGACGGAGTGCTGGAAGCACTGACCGCCGCCCAGAAAAATAGCTCTTCCAAACAGATACACGCTATGGGTTACTGCTTGGGCGGGACATTTTTATCTATTGCTGCATCGTGGTTGTCCAACGCACAAGCCGATGGAAATAAAAAATATCCTGCATTAGCAAGCGTAACTTTGCTAGCTGCCCAAGTTGAATTTAGTGAGCCCGGTGAATTGGGCGTGTTTATCGATCACGACCAATTAAAAAACTTGCGCGAAGAAATGTCGCGTACTGGTTATTTTTCTGGCCGTCAGATGCTGGACTCATTTAGATTTTTAAATTCACGCGATTTGATTTGGTCGCAGATAACACAACGTTATTTGCTAGGTAAAGATGAGGTCGGTATCGACATGATGAGCTGGAATTCAGATCACACGCGATTACCAGAACGTATGCACAATGAGTACCTCGACCACCTATTCCTTAACAATGCCCTCGCCGCCGGTTATTTCAGACTGAATGACTCGCCCATCGCATTGATGGATATCCGGACTCCCATGATGGTGGTTGGAACCGCTCGTGATCACGTCTCACCCTGGCACTCCGTCTATAAGATACATTTGTTATGCGATACCGATATAACTTTTGTATTGGCCGCTGGAGGGCATAATGCCGGCATCATTTCTGAGCCCGGTCATGCAAGGCGTCATTACCAAATAAGTCATACATCCAAAAATAGCGGGTGGGTAAACCCTGACGATTGGGCACGCAAAACGCCTATAACAGAAGGTTCGTGGTGGGAAGCCTGGTCCGGCTGGTTAGCTCAACACAGCAGCGAAAAAATTACCGCACGCACGCCGTCTGTAAAAAATACCTTATGCGATGCACCGGGTGAGTACGTGATGACGCGCTACCCCGATTAAAATTTACTTCCTCTCTACTTTTAACTATCCATGCAGGAAACCACATCCATGCCATCTTCCTCGCTCAGTCTCGCTGGAAAAAAAGGGCTCGTTCTAGGTGTCGCTAATGATCACAGCATTGCCTGGGCGTGCGCAAAGGTAGCACATTTACAAGGCGCAGAGATCATCGCCACCTGCCTCAATGACAAATCACGCAAGTACGTTCAACCGTTAACCGATGCATTAGGAATCCCATTACTAAACTGTGATGTGGAAGAACCCGATGCATTGAATCAGGTAGTAGAAAATGCTGCCAAACAGTTAGGCCAGCTTGATTTTGTGATCCACTCGATAGCGTGGGCTCCGCTAGAAGATTTGCATGCGAACGTTACTGATACAACTAGCCTGGGGTTTTCCAGAGCGATGGAAATTTCATGTCATTCCTTTGCTACCTTAGCCAAGTTTTGCATGAATCATATGCCCCAAGGTGGCAGCCTAATCACCATGAGTTATTTGGGATCGCAACGTGCCGTACCCCATTACGGTTTGATGGGCCCCGTCAAAGCTGCGCTCGAGTCACTTGTGCGATATATGGCCATCGAATTAGGCTCAAAACAAATTCGTGTGCATGCGGTCTCTCCCGGCCCCATCTTGACGCGCGCAGCTTCTGGTATTGATTCGTTTGATCAATTGCTTGAGCATGATTTATCGATAGCGCCACTCAAACGATTAGTCACCTTAGAAGAAATTGCCAACCTGGCGGTTTTCTTATCCTCCGATGCCTCCAGCGGCATGACAGGACAAACTATTTACGTCGATGCGGGATGCCACGCGGTAGCTTAAACCCATGAAAAATATACAAATCACTGCTAGCAATGCGACCGATAACTGGTTCGAAAATTTTACTTATGCTGAAATCGATGTGGGTGATAAGGCAGAAATTACCCGCACTCTTAGTGCCGATGACATTAAAGCTTTTGCTGCTGTCTCTGGCGATACCAATCCTGCGCACATGGATCCCGTGTACTCAAGTGACACACTATTTCATGGAATTATCGGGCACGGCATGTGGGGCGGCGCCTTAATTTCTACTGTATTGGGTACCGTATTTCCTGGGCCAGGCACGATATATCTGGAACAAAATCTTCACTTTAGCCGGCCTGTACGCGTTGGGGACACCTTAACTGTCACCGTCACCTGCAGCTCCAAAAATGATGAAAAAAAATCACTGGAGCTCGACTGCACCCTACTCAATCAAAAGGGTGAGCGGGTGTTGTTCGGTGTTGCGCGTGTTTTAGCACCCACAAAAAAATTACGCATACCTAAAATCCATGCGCCGAAAATTAGTTTGTCTGATCCGTATGAACAGCACACTCAATTACTTAGTTTGGGTTCACATTTAGCGCCTATTACCTGCGGCGTGGTTCATCCTTGTGATGCAGAATCTTTGGGCGGAGCGATCGATGCGCAGAACGCCGGGCTAATTCAAGCAATTATTATTGCACCCGAAAAGAAAGTTCGTGCTCTTGCAGAAAAAGCCAACATCAATCTCACTGGCGTGCGATTAATCGATGTGGAACATAGCCATCAAGCGGCCGAGGTTGCTGCAACTATGGCGGCCAATCGCGAAGTAGACGCCTTAATGAAAGGCAGTTTGCATACCGATGAGTTAATTCATGCCGTCATCATGCAGCCCAAGCTGCGTACCGGTAGACGTATGTCGCATGTCTACCGGTTTCAAGTCCCCATGTATCACAAGCCACTGTGCATCACAGATGCTGCTTTAAATATCGCACCCACGCTGACCGAAAAAATCGACATCATAAAAAATGCGATTGAATTCGCGCAGATTATGGGTGTGAGTGAACCCAAAGTCGCCATACTGGCGGCGGTTGAAACGGTTAATCCGAGCATGCCGTCTACTCTGGAAGCAGCGGCTCTTTGCAAAATGGCGGATCGCAAACAAATCACCGGAGGCATACTGGATGGCCCGTTAGCCTTCGATAATGCCATTTCTGCTCAGGCAGCTGCACTCAAGCATATAGACTCTCCCGTTGCCGGACATGCCGATATTTTGGTGGCTCCCGATCTCGAAGCGGGCAACATGATGATCAAACAAGCGGAAACTTTTTCTGAGGCCTACGGTGCTGGCATCGTCATGGGCGCACGTGTTCCTATTGCATTGACTAGCCGTGCTGATACAGCCATGGCCCGCAGTGCTTCCGCTTTGCTTGCTAAATTGATCGTGCATCACAACCGGCAAATAAAATCGTGAGTATCCTCGCCGTAAATGTGGGCTCATCCAGTATTAAATTTGGGCTTTATGCTGCTCATGATCACACCGTAGGTGATGCTGAAATGACTGGTGCGATTGAAGGTTTAGAACCTTCGGGCCATGCACGAATTCAGTGGTCATCAACCACACAGGCCAAGCAGAAAGAAGATATTCATGTCGCCGAGGGTGAAGATCCGTTTGATGCGGCTCTGACTAAACTAAAACTTCTGCTGCAAACACATTACGCTCACATCACACTGCGCGCGATTGCACACCGTGTGGTGCATGGCGGCACGCTGTTTACAGCCAGTACCGTAGTAACCCCTGATGTACTGAACAAACTGACCACATTGAATTCCTTGGCTCCTTTACATCAGCCACACAATCTGGCGGGCATAGTAGCGTTCACCGAAGCTTTTCCTGACTTAAAACAAGTTGCTTGTTTTGATACCGCATTTCATCGTACGCTCTCACCGTTAGAAACTACCTTCGCTATAGACCGCAAACTCACTGAAACAGGTATTCGACGCTTTGGCTTTCATGGACTGTCATACCAGTACCTTAGTCAAATCTTAAAAAAGGTCTCACCTCGTTCAGCAGGAAGAACCGTCATGGCGCACCTGGGTAATGGAGCGAGTTTATGCGCTACAACCCAACACGAAAGTCGTGCTACAACCATGGGCTTTTCAGCTCTTGACGGATTAATGATGGGGACGCGCAGCGGTGCTCTTGATCCTGGAGTTTTACTTTTTCTGATCAAGCAAGGCTGGGATCACGACGCGATAGAAAAACTACTTTATAAACAAAGTGGTTTGCTGGGTGTTTCGGGTGAAAGCGCAGATATGCGCGTTTTGTGTTCTTCAAACTCGGAATCAGCGCGCTTTGCGATTGATTTATTTACCTACCGAGTTGTAAGAGAAATGGGCGCCCTCACCGCCTGCATAGAAGGATTGGATGTCTTAGCATTTACCGGTGGCATAGGTGAGCATGACGCAGATCTTCGCTCCAGAGTTTGCCTGGCGATGGCGTATTTAGGTGTCGCTATTGATGGCACGCTCAACCAACAAGCTGTTGGCGATGCAATACGACCGATTCATTCCGACAGCAGCAGTATCGAAGTGTGGGTTATCCCCACGGATGAAGGCCGGGTGTCTGCACAAGAAGCTCTGGCACTGCTCTAGACTAGGGATAGCAAACTAAAAAGTTATGCGAGCTGGCACATACAACCAACTTACATCGTGCAAAATCCAATTTAATAGTTTGACGCTCAGGCTCACATAAAGTCTGAACTACGGTCTGTATTTTCTAGCTCAATACCGAGTGATCATTTTTTTTGATGATGACATCAAGATGCGGCTGAAATGCTGAACGACTGATACCCCACCCACGTAAAAATCGTTCAAACAAAGCTTGTTCTTGAGGTGCAGCATGGCCATCGGATAAGAGTGCATCTGCAAGGTTCAATAAGATACAAATCTTTTGCGGCTCAGACAGCAAACTCGCACTGGCTGCGAGATAGTCATCAAATTTGGTCGCTTTACCATACGACATAGCGTCATCGAGCAAGCGCTCGTCGCCATGCAGATTGGCTAGTAGTACGCCGAATTCTTCTTGTTCTATAGCGCCATCAGCAGAGGTCATGAACAGCAAAGCCACAGCGAACGCTATGCGTGGAGTCAGTGCAGGTATTTTGGCTTTGAATACATGAAATAATCCCACGGCCATACTCCTTAGTATTTTATTGAATAGCCTGAAATTTATTTTTCAGCAAACGCCCTCTCGACAACAAAGTCACCAGGCTTACTGGTGCTGCCTTCATTAAAGCCGCGCACTTCCAGCATAGTCTTTAAGTCTTTCAACATTTCAGGACTGCCACAAATCATGACCCTGTCTTTATCTTTATCGAATTCTTGCGCGCCCAGATCGGTAAATAATTTGCCCGATTCAATGAGATCTGTAATCCGGCCTTCGTTAACGAAGGGTTCGCGTGTCACAGTTGGGTAGTAGACGAGATTTTCTTTGACTAGCTCTCCCAGAAATTCATGGTTGGGCAACTCGTTGGTCAGATAATCGTGATACGCCAGTTCCTTTACAAACCGTACGCCGTGAATCAGAAAAACGCGTTCGAATTTTTCGTAGGTTTCTGGGTCACGAATGATGGATAGGAAAGGCGCCAGCCCGGTTCCGGTGGAAACCAGGTATAAATTCTTTCCCGGCAAAAGATAATCAATAAGCAATGTGCCAGTCGGCTTTTTACCCACGATAATCTTGTCGCCAACTTGTATTTTCTGCAACACCGAGGTCAGAGGCCCGTTGGGAACCTTAATACTCAAAAATTCCAGATGATTTTCGTAATTTGCACTGACTATGGAATAGGCACGTAGCAGAGGCTTGCCGTTGATCTGCAGCCCTATCATCGTGAAATGCCCATTGGAAAACCGCAGCGACTGGTCCCGGGTGGTAGTAAAGCTAAACAAAGTATCTGTCCAGTGGTTAACGGACAAAACTTCTTCTTCGATAAAAGCACTCATACAATATTTCTCTGAAAAGATTAATTTACGAGAGGATACCAAAGAAAAACCCGTCAGCTGAAAAACTGACGGGTTTATAGGAGACACTGCACGCAATACCAGGCTAACAAATACAAACTGGAATGTGACTTTTTACGCGACATGCGAGCTAATTTTTCCGCATCACGTCGCATCGCTACCCAAACACGTAGGATTATTTACATAGAGCCTGTGTAAGCGGCATTGCCAATGAATTCACGCTTGGCGTCTTCGACGTTGATAGCGTCTTGCTTTTTATCCAGGTAGTTATTTACCAGGTTGCGAAACACTACCGGCACACCATCGAGTTTAGATCCCATGTAGCCCGTGCTGTATTGCTGAATTTTTGTTCTGGAGAGATCATGAAAGGTCAATGCCGCCAGCTGAGTCTTTTCTAATTCTGTCTTTTCTTCCTCTGGGTCGGGTACCTTGCCTGTCATAGCGATTTGCAAAGCCAGGTTTTTTGCTTCGGTATCTAATTGACCCGTGCGATCCTTACCGCTCTTGCAGTTAAAGGTCGTACCGCCGCCCATAAGAAAACTGAGAACAGCAATGCGAGACGCAATCTTGTAGGGATCGTTACCGGCTGTTTTATATTTATCACCGAGATAGATATCCGTAATTTGCTGCCCCAACTGTGTAGCTACGCTGATGTTGTGTTCAATCTCTGCGCGCTTATCCGGATTTGTTTCATTGTCCAGAAGCTCAAATTGCTCTTGCAGATAAGTGTCCAACATGGATTGTTCCTCAGGGCTCGCTTTATCTATGCCCAACATCGTGTTGAGTGAGTCATGATTAATTTTAGTGTTGGAATATTCGAATCCACTCACTAGTTCTCCTATCACCGGTAGATTGGCAATCTTATTAAAGGCATTAATATTTACACCAAAGTTAAACGCAATAATTTTCGCCTTGACTACTTGTCCATTCACATACAGTCCACCCGCCTGAATTTCTTCTTGCAGGTCACTCCATGACTGCGCATGCAGATCCATCATTTCTTGTTCGTTAAAACCGTCCATGCCAGATTTATCGAAAATTTTCTGGCGTAAGCCATCTGGGGACAATAATGAAATAGATGAAAAATTAATGGGCTTTCCTTGGGCTATGCGTTTGGCAAATTCTGGATTACGCTGTAACTCTAATAGAAAAGTCACACGCGCACGATTGAGTGCCCCTTGTCGCCGCAGAACCAACTGCAGAGGTTTGCTGTTGGTAGTTATGCGAGCAAGAATTTCATTACTGCCCTCGTCTTGATTTGACAAAAGCTTTCTAATCAATCCCTGTGCAGCTGAAAGCTGTACACCACGACTGGCCCCGCTTACATCGATATTATTCTCTTTGAGAATTTTTTTCCCGTCTGACGTTTCAAGCAGGTACTTCGTCATGGCATCTATCGCTTCATCACGCCGCCCATTGGGTACCTTGATCGCATCAACTTTTGCTGAGAATGTGGTGTCAGAATTAGCCAAATTAATTTGCGTGGGCGACCAGGCATCTGGACCAACGAGATCTCGCGTCAGTGCAGCTACTTCTGCCGCAGGTTTTTGTTTGAGTGATTTTTTATGTATTCCATAAGGATCATTAACTCCCGTTCTGGTACCGGCAAACACTTCTTTACCTTCTATACTCGCCGATGTGTGAGCAGCCATTGTGGGGTTTTTAGTTTCTTCTATGCTGCGCGACCGAACTCCACCAGTGGATACTTTTTTATTTCCTTTGCTGTCTACCGTATCTGGATTTTTTAACTCATCGAAATTAGTTGGCTTTAAGGGCGAATTTTGGGACAAAATCTCTATCTTGGCTTTATCCGTCATCACCGTGCCCTGGCACGTAAGATCTGTTTTTACTACCGCTGTTTTCACTGTTCCATCAGGCAGTTGTTCCACAGGCAGTGCTATCTCGGTACTCACCGGAGCCCAATCCTGATGCCGCAATGTTTGATCCAGCGCCTTGCCAAAAGCGGCTGTAGCATCGGTTATTCCTTCGGCATTTTTCATCAACTCCATCAATACCATGCGCTCTGAAAATTCCGTGGTCTGCAGTGATTTGGCAATATCGGAAAAATCATCAGCACTTTTTGCATGATGCAGTTGTTCTGCTAGTGGCTTTACACTTTTTACCAGCATAGTTTTTTGTTTGGCTGCATCCAAAGGATGAAGCTTTGCAAGCGGCCCTGAAATCGCTGCTTTACCAAGCAAGGTTGGGCCATCATGACCTTCTGGGTTATCACGAATGCTAGCGATGTAGCCAATACGCGCATCTATAAAACTCAGAAGCTCCTGGTTAATAGGACGGTTTTTCTTATCGGTGCTCGGTATAGCTAACCGCGCCGCTTCAAGTTCTAATGTTTTAGCGATACAAATATTTTTTACTGATGTAGGTGACTGATAATTTTCAAGCATAAACAACATACCGTTTAAGGACTGCTGCAATTCTTTTAAATCTATTTTTTCAGCTGACGCTTGAGTGGGTGCAGATAATTTATTTGTGTCAGTACGGACAACTGACTTAGCCTCTGTATCAATTTCCTGTAGTGCATTCGTAATATTGGCAATCTGTTTTTTGCACTCGCTGATCTGATCAGCCAGTGGCTTACCAGGAGTCATACCCTTGAGCAGCAGCTCACTTGCTTGCAATGAAATAGCATTTCTTGCAGCGACAGATTTAGTTATTATTATTGCTGATGGCCGTGCACGGCGCGTTCTGACTTTGACTTCGTTCTGTAATTGCTGATCAATCCTAACGCCTACGTGAGCCACCAGATTTTTGGACTTGGCTTGAAGTTCGGATCGCAGGCGGGTTTGTTCCGCAGCTTCTGACGCAGATGGGTTTTGTTTAGGTGCCTTGATGTTCGATGTTTTATCCATGAGGGTAGGCAGCAGCTCTAATTTTGCCGAGGCTGCTGCCAGGTCGGCTGCTGAGAAAGTGGTTCCGGCGGTGTCGTCAGTCTCTATGTGCTCCAGCAAACCTAAACTAGATTCCATTTCATCTAACGCCCTGTCCAAGAATTGTCCTCCTTGACTGCCTAGCTTTTCATGCTTAGCTTCTAAATCATTAACAAAACTAGTCGCTTGCGCGACGATATGGATGTGATCGGCTTTTTTTACATTGTTACCACTCGCTTTGGGAGTGCTGTTTGATTCGATTTTTTGTGGCGGCTTAGGAATCGGCTTGGGGGCTCTAATGGTTGGAGTATGTAACGGCGTTGGTGTTGATATAGTTATTGGTTTCATGGATGGCCCACATACGCAGTGTTAGTCAATTTCCAGCCTTAGCTCACCATGCGCTGATTTATCAGGGCGTGAGATGTCGTGACGAGATAGCGCAAAGTGAGACTTAGTTTACGTACTGGTCTACTGAAATACTGAACGGTGCTGCACTACTCGGTGCACCACAATGGCGTTGTAATTTCTACGATAATTGGGATATAGATAAATTGAGCTCTACCCTTGCCGCTCTACTTGCCGTGATATCGTTGGGTGAATGACCCGTGGTCTAAGGCTGGCTGGCACATTACTAACTGCTTAGGCTGCGATAAGTGAGCCTTGGAACGATAAAAATCACGCTGGAAATAACTTTAACAATAATCCCGGAGACAAAGATGCAGACGACTTTACTTCGTTTAACGCTGGCCATCGCACTGAGCACTGGGCTAGCCACTATGGCGCACGCCATCACACCCGATCAAATCATCGCTGCACTTAAACGCCCCGAAAACAGCACCGGAAATATTGCCGACGCAGTAGAAGAAGCAACGGGTGCTCGCGGTTGGATGTCGGCTGATATGAAGCCGATTTACGATGCGCGCATCGTTGGTCGGGCTGCGACTGCGCTCATGCGACCTGTACTGAAAAATGACACCCGTAAGTACACCAACCACATACTCGATATTTTGGATGAGGCTCCACCAGGATCGGTGCTGGTGTATGTGATGCAGGACGGTCTGGAGATAGCTGCCATGGGCAACCTGATGGGTACAACAGCTAAGGTACGCGGGCTGGCAGGTGCCGTCATCGATGGAGCTGTGCGTGATATTTCTGAACTACGCCGCCTTGAATTTCCTGTGTGGTCGCGCCGTGTCAGCCCTGCTACGTCGGTGGGTAGAATGATTAGCGTTGACAAACAGATCCCGGTCAAATGTGGCGAGATCATGGTCAACCCGGGCGACTATATCGTGGCTGATGCCGATGGTGTGGTGGTGGTACCCGCTGCGGCGGCCGAGAAAGTAATTGAATTTTTAAAGCTGTATGACGACAAAGAATCAAAGATGATTCCCATCATCGAAAGGGAAAAATCCATGCGCAAAGCGCTGGAACAATACAACCGCTATTAAAAATAAAATGTGTCGTCGATGAGAATATGTTGTTCAGCTCATCGACGAGCACTTATAGTAGTTCTTAACTTTCTTCTACGCTTTTCGGTTTGAAGAAGACACAACGGACGTTTTGTATGTCCTCACTGGTTTGAATTGCGGCAGCAGCAACCAGGCAGTCTGCGCGATCCAAATGATTTGATACGTTGATTTCAGCCTGCAGCGACAACACAAACACAATTAATCCGACCATTTTCTTCTCCAATAAACTCACTTTAGTTATTACTGTAATCCACAACCCACTAGCAAGGCAAACCGAGTTGATTGCCTTAATGTTAATAAAGGTTGGAGCCAACTTGTGCAGGCTGACTGCGGCTCGCGTTTCGCCTTGTTCTTAGCGCGTAGTCGGGGATAGACTACGCAAAAATTATTTCCAATCTAACCAACTGACCATCATGACAGATACGTTGAAAGAGGCCTTGGACGTTGTTGAACTATGGTCATCGGCCTTTACCCAGTCAGACACAGATACTGTCATGAGTCTGTTTGCACCGGACGCAGTATTTATCGGCACCACCAGCAAAACTGTGGTGACTGGCACTGAAGGTATCCGACATTATTTTGAGAGCAATCTGACGGGAACTAAACGCTACGTTTCTGTGCTGACGGATACCTTGGTTGATGCAGTAGGCCAGGATGTCGCTATTGTTACTGCGCTAAATAAAATAACGATCACTGACAACAACCAAACGGAGCTTGCACTGGGACGTTTAAGCATCGCCCTTCGCAAACATGCAGGCGGTTGGAAAATTGTGCATTTTCATCGCTCTGCAATGCCCGCATAAACGCAGGTACTGCAC
>JAULVH010000110.1:0-7032 GCA_032111105.1 Burkholderiaceae bacterium
AGAGGATTGATGATGCAATGCCTGGGCAACCAATTCCTTGCCAGTTCCAGACTCACCATTGATAAGTACCGTCGCTGTCGAGTCCGCAATGGTCTCGATCAGCTTGCGTATATCGCGCATCGGCGGACTGTTACCAATGATGGGATTGGGCTGTCGCATTAAATTGTGACCCCTGTAGGTATCGTGTAGGGTACGTTGGAGAAAATCAGGGTTGTTTGCACCTAGACTTCCCGAATGTTTCCCGATTGGAACATACGGATGCCATACTGTCAACGTCCCAGAGCTAGCAAAATCAATGACTTAGCTTATTAAAAAGATAATTCGGTAATTTAAACTTACAAATCACTCCCTGTGAGCTCTGGCTACAATGTCAGTGCACTGTCCCCACTGACCGGAGAGAACACGATGCACCTACTGCTGCCGATAGTTTTTACCCTCTCCCCCATGATCGGTTGGTGGTTGGATGCGCCCTGGCTCACCCTCTTGCTTGCAGCTATCGTGATTCCACTGGCCGAATGGTTGTGGCGTAACCGCGTATCGACTGCACCCATCTATCGCTGGGGTGCATGGATGCCACGCGCGGTCGTGCTGGGTGTGCTGGTGGTTTCAACTAGCCTGACATTACAAGCAAAACGCCTGGCATGGGATGAGCTGGTCTGGCTTGCCCTTTCGTGTGGATATGTATGTGGTGCGATCGGCATCGTGCTCGCGCATGAGCTGGGCCACAGACGAACTACGCTTGATCGCCTGCTAGCGCGCGCCCTGCTCACTTCGATAGCCTATGGACACTATGTGCTGGAACACAATCGCGGCCATCACCGCCATGCGGCAACGTGGCATGATCCTGCCACAGCACGGCTACATGAAAGTGTCTGGAGTTTTATGCCGCGCTATTTTGCAGGGGTGTTTAGAGACTCGATCACACTCTCGCGCGAACAATCTGGCAAAACAAACGAAGCCCTGCTGCTGACTACCATTACGCTTGCACTCTTTTTGCTCGTAGTCGTTATCGCCGGCTGGAAAGGCCTGTTGTTTTGCGCGATTCAAGCCGCATTGGCACAAGCTCTGGTGGCCACCATAGATTATGTGGAACATTGGGGCCTTGAGCGCCGCATCATTGATGGCAAACTCGAACGCATGAATGCCAGCCATATCTGGGACTGCGCTAATGGAGTATCGGATGCGTTGCTGTTTAATCTGCCCAGACATTCATCGCATCATTTAACACCGTCGCTGACATGCGATGATCTTTACCGAGTACCTAAATCACCGCAAATGCCCACCGGTTATGCTGGCATGGTGTTGCTGGCCATAGTGCCGCCACTTTACAGAAAAATCATGACTCCACGCCTGCCAATGGACAATCACTAAAAATAATTACCAAACAATTCGGAGACTCTGCGATGGACACAAAAAAATTAAAAGAACTGCAGTGGAAAGTATTTCAAAACGTCGCCGCGGCACAGCTAGTGCCGCTCATGCGTATAGGCGATGAACTCAAGCTATTTACTACCTTAGCTGATGTGGGCCCCTGCAAAAACGCTGACTTTGCCAAGGCAGCTGAGATTGATGCACGATACAGCCTGGAGTGGCTATCGGCCATGTGCGCTGCAGGCTATGCCTCATATGACACCGATGAAGGCAAATTTTTTCTCAGTGATGAACAAGCTGCCGTTTTTGCACATGAAGACAGCACTTCATTAATGATAGGCGCGTATGACAGCCTGGCGGCAAGCGTTATGGATGAACCCAAAATTCGCGCCGCTTTCAAAACCGGCGAAGGTGTCGCCTGGGGCGAACATCATCAGTGTTATTTCCGTGGCACGGCACGTTTTTTTAAACCTGTTTATAAATCAAATTTAGTCTCACGCTGGTTACCAAAAATTCCTGCGCTGACTGAAAAACTCAACGCCGGCGGAAGTTTTGCCGATGTGGGTTGCGGACACGGCGTATCGACTATGCTGATTGCAGAACACTTCCCTGCTTCGCAGGTACATGGTTTTGATTTTCATGGGCCTTCTATAGATGAAGCTAAACGATTAGCTGTTGATGCGGGACTATCATCACGAATCACCTACGAAACACGCAGCGCAAAAGACTATCAGGGTAAATTTGATGCGATTGCATTTTTCGATTGCCTGCATGATATGGGAGACCCCGTAGGTGCTGCTCAACATGCCTATACTCAGTTGAATGATAATGGGCTATTAGTCATCATTGAACCCTTTGCTAACGACAAATTAGAAGAAAATCTCAATGTTATTGGTCAAATGTTTTACTGCGCTTCTACCATGGGCTGCGTGCCGGCTTCACTGGCACAAGAAGTCGGTTTAGCGCTGGGCGCGCAAGCTGGCCCTGCAAGACTGACCATGGTGTTGCAACAAGCGGGATTTAAGAAAATTGATATCGTCGCCACCACCGCTACCAATATGGTGTTGTGCGCAACTAAATAAGAGAACCTCATGAGCACCATTACACAATTGCGTCGCATACTGAAACAGAGCCATACGATAGCTGTCGTTGGCTTATCAGCTGATTGGTATAGGCCTTCGTACTTTGCTGCTAAGTACATGCAAGAGCATGGCTTTCGGATTATTCCAGTCAATCCAAAATACACTGAGATACTGGGAGAGAAATGTTATCCCGATCTGAAATCCATACCTGACAAAGTGGATATGGTGGATGTGTTTCGCAAAAGCGCCGATTGCGCACCAATAGCCCAGGAAGCCGTTGCTATCGGTGCCAAGGTACTGTGGCTGCAGATAGGCGTAGAAAATGATGAGGCGCGCGATATCGCGCAACAAGGTGGCCTAGAATTTGTGCAAAACCGCTGCGTAAAAATTGAATACGCGCGTTTGTTTGGTGGCCTCTCCTGGTTTGGTGTGAACACCCGCATTATTTCAGCCCGGCGTCCGGTTTAAGTCCGCCGCATTGCATTAGCAATTAATTTACTGACGCGTTTACTGACTTATTTATTGATTCATTTATTGATTCACTTACGGATTACTTCCCTATGTCCCAAGATCATATTTACGATTTCGACACCCTCTGCCTCCATGCAGGGCAAATACCCGATGCAGCAACCGGTGCACGGGCTGTACCTATTTATCAAACAACGTCGTATGTGTTTGACAGCGCAGAGCATGCTGCCAGTCTGTTTAATTTACAGACCTTTGGTAACGTGTATTCACGCTTATCCAACCCTACCGTGGCCGTATTAGAAGAACGCATAGCTGCACTGGAAGATGGTCGAGCAGCCGTAGCTACCAGCAGTGGCATGGCCGCCCAGATGATCGCGATATTAAATATTTGCGAAGCCGGAGATGAAATCGTTGCAGCCCGCACGCTGTATGGCGGCACGCACACGCAGCTCGATGTCAATTTTCGTAAGCTGGGTATCAACACCATCTTTGTTGATTCCGATGATCCTGAAAATTTTGCCAAGGCCATCACACCAAAAACCAAACTTCTGTATGCAGAAACCATAGGCAATCCGTCTATGAATGTATTAGACATAGAAAAAGTCGCTGCGATTGCTGCGCAAGCTGATCTGCCGCTCTTTATCGATAACACCTTTGCCAGTCCATATTTGTGCCGACCATTTCAATGGGGTGCAGCCGTGGTCATGCATTCTGTGACTAAATTTTTAGGTGGGCATGGCACCAGCATGGGAGGTGCGATTGTTGAATCCGGCAAATTCAATTGGGGTAATGGGAAATTCCCGACCATGACCGATCCCTCGCAGGGATATCACGGTGTGCGCTTTTACGAAACCTTTGGTGATTTTGGTTTCACCATGAAATGCCGTATGGAAGGCTTGCGTACGTTTGGCCCTGCACTGTCGCCCATGAATGCTTTCATGCTCTTGCAAGGTGTAGAAACGCTGCATCTGCGTATGGAGCGACACTGCAGCAACACCATGACGATCGCTGAGTATCTCTCTACGCATCCGAAAGTCTCTTGGGTAAATTATCCCGGCTTAAAAAATAATCGCTATCACTCACTTGCGCAAAAATATCTACCTAAAGGTGCGGGGGCGGTATTGTCGTTTGGAGTAAAAGGTGGCGCAGCGGCTGGACAAAAATTTATAGAGAACGTGGAGTTTTTATCACACCTGGCGAATATCGGCGATGCGAAAACGCTGGTCATTCATCCTGCCTCAACGACGCATCGTCAGCTCAACGAAGAACAACAAGTTGCCGCCGGTGTGCCACCCGATTTGATACGTTTAGCCGTCGGCATAGAATCGGTGAACGACATTCTTTGGGATATAGATCAGGCGCTTTCCAAGACCTGATACTAAGCTAGCTTAGGTGAGTAAACGCTGAACCAGCCAGAGGGTGGAAATCGCTAATACCGCGAGGGACCCCCACACCATGATGCGTCGTTTGCTTGCTTCCGAACGAACAAACATGATGACGGGTAGCGCGACTACTATCACGGTCGACAACTGACCGAACTCGACGCCGACATTAAACGCGATCAGCGTTTCTAAAAAATAGGATGACGACAAGCCTAAGTCTTTTAATCCGTTGGCAAAACCCAATCCATGAATCAGCCCAAAACCAAAAGCTAATTGCCAATGATTTAATTGGTATTTTTTTTGTAGATTTAATACCGCCGAAACCATAATGGAGAAAGCAATCAGTGACTCAATCAGCTTTTCCGGAAATGACACCAGGCTAAAGGTTGCTAAGCCCAAGGTGATTGAGTGAGCAATGGTAAACGCCGTAATCACTTTGAAGGCAAACATTTCTGCCTGGCGATTAACTCTGATTTCGGATGGAGCCTCATCTGACATGGCCAGATCAGAGCGTTTTTTCCATAGCATTACGCCCGGCAGCAGCAGGGTCAACAAAAACAGTAAATGATCAGCGCCATTCCAAATATGTTTGGCACCTTCTTTGGCAAACAAAAAAATCGTGGAAATCCGCTTAGTCTCACCCAGGGCAAAACGCTGAATGGCATTCGATTGATCGATGACAGAAGAAATTTCATCGCCATTAAGTGCCAGCCGCAAAAAAGCACGGCCTAATCTGTCGTTCTGTGTAAAAAATTCATAGCGAATAACCACAAACTTCGCACTTGATTCGATTGCAGGCCCACGGAACTGCTGTCGTACATACAAGCCATCGTTATGCACAGTGACTGATTGCGCAGTAAATTCCAGCGGCATTAACTGTTCATCGATTTCAAGCTTTAAAGACTTTTGTATGGCTGCAGTAATGGGCTCTTGCAGTGACTTGAGTTGATCGGCCGTCGGTGGCGGCTCGCTCTCTTTACCGGGCTTTTGTAATAAATTGCCCAGATCGCGCACATAAAAATCCAAGTCGACTGCCAGAGCGCCATCGACTTGCCGGATATTGAGGTAGCTATTACCGGTCTGATGAGCGTAGCTCGTACTTAACGCGCCCAAGGCCAGCCACACACAGCAGCCCAACAAAAAACGATGCAGCTGCGATGTGAACATCAGAATGACTGCCTTACCAACGCGGACATGCATGATTATTGGGCCAATGCTTCAAGTGTCAGTAGTTTCAAGCTCTGCGGAAAATCCTTGTACAACTCTTGAACCATTTTTTTGAATTTTTTTTGCCCGTCGTCTTTGGTGACAACCTGTTGATTGATCGCCTGCAGATAATGGATGCCTAATATGAATCGCACTTCTTCTGCACTTACCAACGGATTTTTTGATTTCAGCAGAGTTTCACCAAGACCTATCATTTCAGCTAATTCGTCTTTGGACTGCGAAAACGGTGTCAGAGGGTTATCCGCAAAGCTGTCATAAAAATGACTCTTCAACAGCATGTAACGTGCATGATCAACAAACGGTGCCTTGGGGTCGAGCTTAATCGCCTCTCTGTAATACGACAAATGAGAAAGGTACAGTCCGGTTTTGGGTGAAGCCTCAAGCTTGCTAGGTGTACGCGCTAGTTCATTTAGCAGCAGCGAGGTTTCTAAACCTTTGACTATGCCGTGGCTAATCATATCTTGGTTGAACAAGTCTCTGATTTCGTCCACCATGATGGCAATCTGATACTTTGCCTTTGCGCGTGCAGCTGCAGGTGCGCTGGAATCAGCTACTGCTTGCATCTCCTGCAGCTTTACCAAATAATTTTTTCTGGCTTCGCTGTTAATGGAATCATGCGCCACCACCATTTGAGTGGTGAGCGCACTTGCAACAACAACACAAGTCAAGAAAACAGATCGCAGATACATCATCATTGCTCTGCCGGTTTTTCCGGCATTTCCAGCTTTTCGCCGTTAAAAAATGCTTTGGCACCTGCATGAACGTTCATGCCAAATTTACCTTTACCCGGATTGACCAGCTGCAGTTTGTCGGCCTCTTGCATTAATGTCGTCGCAATCAGAAAGCCATGGTGCAAAGGCAGATCTGGACGCGTGACCAGCAGGTACTTGCCGTTATCGACTAGAACTTCTAATGTCAACGGTGCGTATTCTTCAAACGGTGGCGAACCTGTAAACATCAGACGTGCATGCATATACGATAAAACAGCGAGCTTGCTTTGATTGGTTTTTAATAAGGCCGCAATACGCGACATATCATGCGCACGACTAACCATGGCACGACTAAGCGGCAGTTTTTCGCGTAATACCTCTACCCATGCATCTCCGACATCGTCGCCGGGTAAATCCGCGTGCGAGGTAAGCACCTGAAGATGACGTTTACGAAAAACGTCCCACTGTGCATAAGGAGTATGAGCAAAACTGGAAATAGCGGGGAACGTAATGCCAGCAAGCAGACTGGCTGCTCTGGTAATAAATTGTCTTCTAAACATGGTCTTTCCAAAAAAAGAGCGAGGTAAAACCTCGCTCTTAAGTGTGCTTCATTTCAATGAATTATTTATCAAAAATATTCATTGGGCAAATCGTAGTCACTGCATAGTTAGGCACGTCAACGACGTTACTAATACGCAGATCGCAGGCAACGCTGGTGACAACGAATGCTTGCTCTTTAGTCAGACCTTTAGTGGTCTTGAGCCAGTCAATCATGTTGATCAGTGAGTTACG
>JAULVH010000111.1:0-2567 GCA_032111105.1 Burkholderiaceae bacterium
CAAAAGTAATTCGGACGGATTGGGCGGCAGATGGCCGGTCGATATAAAGTCGAGATTTTCAACTACATTAGCTGCAATACAACTAGTCACTTCTGTACCGCTGACTATATCTGCCAAGCCCTTGGCTCTGGCGCGATCAAAGTACCGATGCAACTGCCCATCGCGTAAATCTCCATCTATTAGTAGTACGCGCTTGCCACTGGCAGCCACTATGCAGGCCAGATTAACGGATACAAATGATTTTCCTAAACCTTCTGTAGGCCCAGTAATTAGTACAATATTATTGCGACATTGCGTAAGACAGAATTGCAACGCACTACGAAAATTACGCAAACTTTCTATGGCTGGATCTGTACTGGCTATGCGAGCCAGTATGGGTAGGTTTTTCAATTCTGATAGCTGATTTGAAAGCAGTTTTTGCTCTTTGCTATGCGGGATGCTTGCATATACAGGTCTACCCAAGATTTTTTCTGATTGTGCGGGATCATTGAGTGCTGTTTGTAGGGATCGGCGTATAAAAGCCATCATTATTCCTAATGAAATTCCAAGGAAAATTGAAACAGCAATAATGCGTGGCCGGTTCGGAGTTACTGGCCTATCTGGCTTTTCAGGTGCATCAACCATATGCACATTACTTGTTTTACCTATGCTTATTAACTGTAATTGCTGTGAGGAGGCCAACAGGGCTGAGTACAACTCGTTATTGACTTTGACTTCTCTGGCCAGCCTGACCATTTCTTGTTCTATTAACGGCAGATTTTTCAAATGGTTTGCTGCTTCACGCAACTCTTGACTTACCTCAGCTAATTGCTCATTTACCGTAACAACAGAAGGATGGTTAGTGGTAAATCGGGTTAAAAGTTCACCCCGCTTTTGCTCTAATTCGATACGCCTGGTCCGGGCTGCAGCTGACCGCTGCAAGCTTTGCCTACCCTCTTCTACGATATCGACAGTTCCGTGTGCATTCCTAAATTGGTTATAGCGAGCTTCTGCTTGTTCTAATTGCTGACGCAATTCGGGAAGTCTGCGATTTAGGTAGGCTAATGATTTATCTGCTTCCTCTGTGCGCCGGGAGTTATTTAAAGCCATGTACTGTTGACCAATTTCAGTCAATATCCGATAGATCAAGTCTGCATCACTGCCTTTGAGTGTGGTTGAAATTATTCCTGACTGCTTACCCAGCTCAAGAACCGTTAGAGCATTCTGAATTGACTCAATTACAGCTAATCGTGAATTTCTTACCAGGTTAAATTCTTTTTCTGGCAAAGAACGAATTTCATTGATATGGAGTGTTATTTCACCTTCCGGCGTACTTTCATTCAGGGTCTGTCCTACTACTCCGCGCGCAGTAAAGCCACTCTGTGGATCATCGACTTGATATTTTTTATTCCCTAAATTACGCAGTCGAAAAGTTCGTCCTTCATAGATCGCTGGAACAGTAAATTCGCTGACACTGATTGCTTCTTTACCCCATGCATAATTACCTACTTTGAGAAGCTCAGGAAAGTAGTTAGCCAACCCTACATTTGCTATTACTCCCCCTAGAAGAGGCATACGTCGTGGTTTTGAATCTATGTATAACCTGAGAGCATCTGTCGCTCTTGCGATAACTAATCGTGATCGTAGTAACTCTATTTGGGCAGCTGATGGAGTTTTATAATCGATCATGGACCCGGCTTCCCCGAGTATATTTTTGGGTTCGCGCTGACCTTTTTCCTCCACATGAACTAGCAGGTTAGACTCATACTGAGGACTAGCCATGTAGGCATATACGACTCCGCACAGACTAATTACAAGTGCGACGATAAAAATTAACCATCGTTGTTGACTAATGAGGTCAAGATATGAGGCAAGGCTCTCATCAGTATTATCTACAGCAGTGTTTGCACCAATAGTAGGATCAACCAGGCGGGTACTAAGTTGTGAATTCATAGATTTTCTATGCTGATAGAAGCAAATGGTCTCAGGAAGCACTGATTAAATTAAAAAAACGAGTCGGTCTTCGAGCAAAGAGCTATGCCACCCTCTCCTAGTGTCACTTCACGTCACTTCACGCCGCGTCGCACAGCGTTGCTGGCTCGCAAAAAGATCACCATTAATCAGCATCTCCGTCATGATTAAATTTCTTCATCGTCCAGGCGTGGTTGCGATCACGGCTGTTGGTAAGGCCCCGGGTATCAATGCACTAATGGTGCGATTCCAATTCGTCAGAGAAGTAGCCGCCACATAGACGACATCTTTAGGGCTGAGCTCAAAACTTTCGGCAACTGCTAGCGCACCTGGTGAATTTGCATCTAGCTGATAGACCAGGGATTCACTGCTGCTACGACGAATGACATACACTTGACGAGCATCTCCCGTCACAGGGTTAATCCCCCCTGCTTCGCCTAGTGCTTCGTTGAGTGTGAGTCGGCCATTTCGCATAGGCAGTGCCCGCGGTGCGGTAACTTCACCTGAGATAAAAATTTTATTTTCATCTGTTTCTTTTTATTCAACAACCAAACATCAAACAAATATGTTTTTCATTATTTGTTCAAAACAACAACATATGGTGTCATGTTTTTTTC
>JAULVH010000111.1:2577-6390 GCA_032111105.1 Burkholderiaceae bacterium
GATTTAATCCACGTTGCACTAGCAGCGGCAGGTTAATGGTGTAGGTTTTACCTTCGCGATTTAAAGTGATGCGACTTTGGTCGGCTGTAGGATTCATGCCGCCGGAACGATTGATTGCCTCTGTTAAGGTCATAGGCAAATCATTGATGGTCTGTACTCCGGGTTGTTTTACTTCGCCATCGACGTACACTCGCTTACTGCGATAGGCAAGTAAGCGAACGCTGATTTTTGGTTTTTGCAAGTAGCGTGATAATCGCTCAGTAAGCAGCCCATGAATTTCAGAGGATGTCAGCCCACTGACTTTGAGCTTGCCCGCGTAGGGAAAATCGAGCGTGCCACTCTGATCTACTTCAAACCCAGATTGTGGCTGCATAGGGCTACCGGCGACCCCAGCACCTCCAGGGACACCAAATGCTGGTGCTGGCAGCATAGATGCCGATATTTCGGGGTGATCCCAGACGACGATCTGCAATACATCGCCCGCCTCGACGACGTAGGGCTGAGGTCGGGTAATTAATGAACTTAAATCATCCGCAACCTGCAGCTCGCGTAACTCTTTTTGTTTACGTACCAGTACCGATGTGATGCTTACGATTTCTGTACGGGGGTACGCATCATCAGTGTTATCCGCATGATTTTTTGAAAATTGCATGCCCGGTGCTACCGAGGTACAGCCTGCGATCGCCACCATCATGCAGGCGAACTCAACGACTTTTTTTCTAATCATGGTCCTTTATCTCTCTGCGCAAGAAAAGCATGCGACAGAGCGAATGTAGGATGGCGAAGTCTGTTAAATGTTGAGTTTTATCACATAGATGGGTGAGCAAAATCGATACTAATGCAGTGTGTACAGCACTGCATTAGGAGTTTGATGCTGGACATATCATGCTTGGCGCAAGGTCTGCATAGGCGGCACAGAAAGAACATGACGTAAGCCAAACCAACCACCAGCCAATGAGCAGCTTATGCCTGCAAGCAGTCCCACACACCACAGCAACGGGCTGACAGACCAATCGAAATCAAATACCTGATGAGCAAGTAACCACCCCACCAGAGATGCACCGGTTGAAGCTAGTAAGCCAGCTGCACTTCCAACTAACAAACATTCAACCCACTGCGCACGCGAAAGTTGGCTACGTGTAGCGCCTAGTGCACGCAGCAAGCCTGACTCATAGGCGCGCTCTTGTTGCGACACCAGCATAGCCGCTGCCAAAACCATTACACCTGCAACCAGCGTAAAGACAAATAAAAATTCGACAGCTGCAATAACTTGATTGATCACTTGCTGCGCCTGAGCCACCATGCTTCCTACATCGACGACGGTTATGTTCGGGTAGCTTTTAACTAACTGAGTCACGAGTGAAGACTGTGATGCCGGTAGATGTATGGCAGTAACCCAGGTAGTAGGCAAGTTGTGAACAACATCGGGACTGACTATCACAAAAAAATTAACCCGCATTGAGCTCCAATCGAGCTTGCGGATACTAGTAATTTTTACATCGACTGATATTCCTGCTACATCGAAACGCAGTACATCACCTAGTTTCAATCCCAGCGTCTTGGCTAAACCTTGTTCGACTGAGGCTTCGCCATGTGCAGTAGATGCATCAAACCACTGTCCTTGGATGATGGAATTGTGCTCAGGCATAGCGTCCATAGTCGACAGATTGAATTCACGTTCAACTAAGCGTTGCGCTCTCTCTTCCTGATAGCTATCGGACTGTATAGTTTTGCCGGATACTTGTATCAACCGTCCGCGTATCATGGGCTCAAGGCTGACGTCTGTTACACCACGCGCAGTCAAGCGATCCGCAAGGGGAGCTTTTTGATCTGGCTGAATATTAATAATGAAATGATTGGGTGCGTCAGGCGGAGTTGATTTGCGCCACGCACTAAGTAGATCGTCTCGTACTAAGGTGAGTAACAATAAGGCCATTAAGCCTAAAGACAGCGCCACGATTTGCAATGCGCTGGCAGAAGGTCTGCGCTTGAGTGATGTTTGAGCAAAGCGCCATGCATGCCATGACAAAGGAAATATGATTGTTTGAAATGCTCGCAGCAACAACCATGAAATCAGCATGAAGACTGCCATACCTGCAATGAATCCACCGCAAGTTAGTAAGCCCAGCTTGAGATCACGTGCCTGCCACACTAACAAAGCCACAAATGATGCCAACCCCATTACGTACGTTAGCAAGGTCATGGCTTGTGCAGGATCGCTTTCGCGTCGGATGACACGGTTGTGAGACACATTTCTTAACTGAATAACTGCAGGCAAAGCGAATCCAAGTAACAGTAATAAGCCCGTCGCTAAGCCCTGGCCCACAGGTAACCAACTGGGTGGAGGTAATTCAGAAGTAATGAGCGCGCCCAGCCATTGCAACAAGAAAAAGTGCGCAGCAAATCCCAGTACCAAACCAAATACACTACCTGCAATACCAATGATGGTGAATTCGATTAAATACAATAGTGTGACTTCATCTTGCTTTAAACCGAGACAGCGCAACATGGCGCATGAATCCAAATGGCGCTGCATAAACCGCCGCGCTGCAATCGCAATGGCTAATGCCGCTAACATGGCTGTGAGTAATCCAACCAAGGAAAGAAACTGACGCGCTCGTTCTAGTGTTGTTCGCATCTCGGGACGACCGGACTCTAAAGATTCCAGCTGCACACCTCGCACTGAATTTTGCTTGATCAGGTCATCCAACCATAGTTGGTATTGACTGATGCTCCTGGCCTCACCCGCCAATTGCAACCGATACGTAATACGTGAACCGGTTTGCACCAGCCCGGTAGACGGTAAATCTTCGAGTGCCAACATGACACGGGGTGCAAAATTCATAAACCCCGCACCTCTATCCTGCTCTGACAAAATTTCACCGGCAATCAGAAATTCGCGCTCACCTAACTGCAGCTTTTCACCGACACGAACATTGCGTGTAGCTAGAAATGAACTTTCAACCCATACACTACCGACCTCTGGTATTGATGTGGCTGGTTTGGGATTGCTGCTGTGAGCTATAGAGACCGCACCTCGCAATGGATACGTGGGAGTTACTGCTTTGACTGCCACTAAGCGGGTATCGGCGGCCTCGCCTTTCCCGGTTGTAGCCATACTAGGAAAGGTTACGGTATCGGCCATTACTAAACCGAGTTGTTTAGCTTTTGCACGCCACTCATCACGAACGGGATAGTCACTACGGATGATAAGATCCGCTCCCAACAGCTTAGCGGCATCGCGACTTAATGCTGCATTTAGCCGCTCAACAAAAAATCCGACCGCTGATAACGCCGCTACAGCGAGCGCTAACGCCATCAATAAAAAACGTAGTTCGCCAGCACGCCAATCGCGTTGCGTCATACGAACTGCTAACAAAAAAATCGGACTTGCTGGGTTGGGTGTGCTCATTAAGGAGGAAAATTTCGTCTAGTGATGACCTAAGATCACACACTGTACCAAAATGTCGCCGCCCATGTTGCAGCGTGTCTGGCTCACAGATAACCCGTGACTACTCAGCAGGCTAGAAATTCAGAGATTGATCTACTTTTTTAAGTGGGATAGGCCTCGTGTTCTGTGATAAAGGTAGGCTGAATTAACGAGCATCCGCTGTAATTACAAACTCATACCTCTCATACCTTCTTGATGATAGGTACGCTCGAAATTTTTTTGGCATGGAGCGCAACGCTCTGCCGTTGGGATGGCCATCAGACGTTTAAACGGAATTTCATAACCACATGAAATGCACTCGCCATAGGATCCATTATCCAATCGCTTCAAAGCGTGATTTATCGCACGTAATTCATGCAGAT
>JAULVH010000112.1:0-12920 GCA_032111105.1 Burkholderiaceae bacterium
TGTACGTACAGATGCACGCAGGCTGCTGGATGCTTGCACAAGGCAGTTGCTTGCAAGCGCCCATGCCTTGAGGGGTACGGGCCTTCTTTTTTTCATGCGCACGAATGCGATCTGTTGCATGCGTGCTGCGCAACCGGATTCATACCCATGCTATACCCATGTCCTGTCCCCATGCATGCATGCAGCGAATGGTGCGGGCTTGGCAGCACCTCAGATAGGCGTGAATCTGCAATTAGTTATTTTTGGTGTGAGTAACAATGCACGCTACCCCGATGCTCCGGCTGTGCCAGAAACGGTGCTGCTCAATCCAGTCATTACGCCCTTGTCGGACGACATGGAAGAAGGCTGGGAAGGGTGCTTATCCGTACCCGGTCTGCGTGGCGTCGTGCCGCGTTATATGCGTTTGCGCTATCAAGGCGTTGATCAATTTGGGCAAGTGATCGATCGTGAAGTCGATGATTTTCATGCGCGTGTAGTGCAGCATGAATGTGATCATCTATGGGGCATACTGTATCCAATGCGAATTAAAGATTTCAGCAAATTTGGTTATACAGAGGTACTGTTTCCGGGGCTAGATCCGCTATCCGATGATTGAGGCGATACCGACTTATCCAAAGCTCTCGGTATCGTCCAGATAACGCCATTGGCCTACGGGTAAGTCGCCTAGTTTTACGTTGCCTATACGTACGCGCTTTAGTCCCAGTACTTTGAGTCCCACCAATTCGCACATGCGTCGTATCTGGCGTTTTTTGCCTTCTCTTAAAACAAAGCTCAGCTGATCTTCATTTTGCCAGCGCACGACGGCAGGTCGCAGCGGTTTTCCATCTAATGACAAACCATGATTGAGGCGACGCAGGTCTACGTCTGGAAGTCGTCCCGGTTTAGCGTACTGTACGCGCACGAGATACTCTTTTTCTATCTGTGTATCTTCGCCAATTAATTGTTTGGCGATACGGCCGTCCTGAGTCAAAACGAGCAGACCGATCGAGTCGATATCTAAACGTCCGGCGGGCACTAAGCTTTTTAGCTGACCACCTGAGAATTGCAGTGGCATGTTGTCTTCTGACCAGCGATTTTCGGGTCGCACCAAGACCACGGCAGGTTTGTATCCATCCTCCGCCTGGCCGCTCACATAGCCCATAGGTTTATTAATCAGCACGGTGACACGTCGTGCTTGCTCTGCCTTGGCTTGTTTTTCTATGGTGATTTTTTGCTCGGGAAGGATTTTGCTGCCCAACTCTGCGATCACTACGCCGTCTACTCGCACCCAACCCTGGGCTATCCATTCATCGGCCTCGCGGCGCGAACACAAACCCAGTTCAGACATACGTTTAGAAAGACGAATCGGTTCGGTCATGGAGTAACTTACACGCGAAGTGCATTGAGTAAATCAGATTCAAGAGCAATCTGACTTCGTGCGTTAGATAGAACTGGGCCGTCGACTAAAAATACGTCTTCTACGCGTTCGCCCAGTGTGGTGATTTTTGCAGTGTGCAGATTAACTTTGTAATGCGCCAGCACACTAGCGATCGAATATAAAAGACCCGTGCGATCACTGGCAGATATAGACAGCAGATGATACTGGCCGCGTTCGTCAGGCTGCAGATGCACAGTGGGTGTAATAGGAAATGCACGTGACAGACGTGACAGTCTGGGCTTGGCAGGTGCAGGTAATTCTTTATCGGTTTGCAGCCATTGTTTTAGCTCATGCTCGATTAGTGTAATAAGTTCGCGGTAAGTGTCGGCGTAATTTGGCTCACTGACCAGAAAGGAATCCAGTGCATAACCTGTACGCGTGGTCTGAATTTTTGCATCCAGAATACTGAAATTCTTGCGATCGAAATAGCTGCAGATAAGCGCAAATAAGTCGGGTCTGTCATGCAGGTAGACCACGACATGCAACCCTTCGCCCACTGGGCCCAACCGGCAGCGAACTATCGGCGACTGCGCATCAACGTGCTCGCACAACACGCGGGTTTGCCATGCAATCTCGGCGGCATCATGTCGTAGAAAATAACCGACATCCAATGTCTTCCAGAGAGCTTCGTGCGCATTGGCAGGAAGGCCAAACAGACGCAGACTAGCGATAGCTTCTTGCTGGCGGTTTTGTAATTCGCGATCGGGGGACGGTGCTTCACCACCCAAAACACGCAAACTCATGCGGTACAGATCTTCGAGCAGTTTACCTTTCCATGCATTCCAGACTTTCGGGCTGGTGCCACGAATGTCAGCGACTGTGAGCAGATACAACGCTGTTAGGTGACGCTCATCTTTAATGGTTTTTACAAACGAACTAATGACATCCGGATCGGAGAGATCTTGCTTTTGAGCGACCTGTGACATGAGCAGGTGATGTTCAACTAAAAAAATCACCAGTAATGTCTCTTGTTTAGACAGACCATGTTCATTACAAAACCGACGAGCATCGTCTTTGCCCAGATGCGAGTGATCTCCACCTCGGCCTTTAGCGATATCGTGAAATAGCGCAGCAATATATATTAACCAGGGCTGCGAAAAATTCGCCATGAGCTGGCTGCAGAAAGGATACTCATGCGCGTGTTCTGGAATCGCAAAACGTCGCACATTACGCAGCACCATCAAAATGTGTTGATCAACAGTGTAGACATGAAATAAATCATGTTGCATTTGACCTGTGATACGTCGGAAGGCAGGTAAATACCGTCCCAGTATCGATAGCTGGTTCATCTGACGAAATGCGTGAGTAACTCCCTTGGGCGACTGTAGAATTTGCAGAAACAGGTAGCGATTTATAGGCGCGCGTCGAAAGCGCGCATCAATACGTGAGCGTTCATGCCAAAGAGCACGCTGTGTGCGTGCAGTCATGCCCTTGAGTTCGCCGTGCTGCTCCAGCAGCAAGAAGATTTCCAGCATTGCAGAAGGAACTTCTTCAAATAGTTTGTCGTGCGCGATATCTATCATGCCGTTGACTTCATTAAAACGGACATTGACGGGGCGCGACACACTAGGCTGCGGAAATAAATACGCTTCTATATTTTGTAATAAGAGCGTATTGAGCTGTGTGACTGCTTTAGCTGCCCAGTAATAGCGTTGCATGAGTACTTCGCAGGCACGTCGAGTGGGCGTATTAGTAAAGCCAAACGTCTCTGCAACAGCATCTTGCACATCGAAAACCAATCGGTCTTCGCGTCGCTGAGTATGCAGATGCAGACGTATGCGTATATCTTTGAAGGCGCGCTCTTTTTGCGCAAGCTGACGCGCCTCGGTCACGGTAATCAAATCATTCGCAGCAAGTTCCCGCCAGGAGTTGCCGATTCCTGCTGCCTTGGCAACCCACAAAATGACTTGTAGATCACGTAAGCCACCTGGACTTTCTTTGCAATTGGGTTCAAGACTGTAGGGCGTATTTTCAAACTTGACGTGTCGCTGCCTAAGCTCGAGTATCTTCGCCTGAAAAAATGCGCGTGCATCCATCGCTTGTGAGCATCGCACATGCAGTGAAGTAAACAAGGTTTTGTTGCCGCAGATCCTACGGGCTTCGAGTAGGCTAGTCTGTACCGTAATGTCGGCTGAGGATTCGCTCAGGCATTCATCCACAGTGCGTATGCTGTGACCAATTTCTAGTCCCAGATCCCACAGCAATTGCACCAATCGCTCTAACTTATCGCGCAACTTGTCATCGGGAGCGCCGGGCAAAAGAATCAACAGATCAACATCAGAATAAGGGAAAAGTTCGCCGCGACCGTACCCGCCAACAGCAACCAGTGCAGCTGACGCCGGCATGGCCATGTTTTTCCAGGCGGCGATCAGAACTTTATCGGTTTCTTGCCTTAGAGCTTTTAGCAAACGCTCGGGCTTATGATCTTTGTCATAAGCGCCGATGATGAGCTGGCGACCTTGCTTTAACTGCTCGCGCAGTTGAGTGGCCAAAACAGCGGTATCAGGCAAGGGAGGCAATGCTGCCAGCATGAAGCTCTTTAATAAAGGCAGGTGGTGCAGGCATAGTGGGAGAAATCGTCAACACTTCAAAGCCCGTGTCAGTCACAAGTACAGTGTGCTCCCATTGAGCTGACAGGCTGCGGTCGCGAGTCTTGATAGTCCAGCCGTCACCCATTTCACGAATTTCACGACGGCCAGCATTAATCATAGGCTCGACAGTAAAGATCATGCCGGGGACCAGCTCAGCCAGCGTACCGGGACGACCGTAATGAAGTACCTGAGGCTCTTCATGAAAGACCTTGCCTATGCCATGCCCGCAAAATTCACGAACAACTGAAAACCCTGCGCCTTCAGCGTGTTGTTGTATGACGTGACCGATATCGCCGAGATGGCTGCCAGGGCGAATTTTAGAAATTCCCAGCCACATGCATTCATAGGTGATTTCAGCGAGTCTTTTGGCGAGGATGGATGGCTCTCCGACAAAAAACATACGGCTTGTATCGCCGTGATAACCGTTTTTGATCACGGTGATGTCTATGTTGATGACGTCACCATTCTTCAAGACCTTATCGCCGGGAATTCCGTGGCACACAACTTCATTAACCGAAGTGCATATAGATTTTGGATAAGGTGTATAGCCCGGTGGGCAATAATTTAGCGGTGCCGGGATACTTTGCTGTACATCGACCATGTAGTCGTGACATAGCTTATCTAGTTCGCCAGTGCTGATGCCCGCATGAATGTGAGGAGCGATAAAATCGAGGACTTCGGCCGCAAGCTTGCCTGCGATGCGCATGCCTTCGATATCTTCGGCGGTCTTGATGGTAATTGAACCCATGAGGTGTGGTTTGTGTTGCGCACAGGGCGCTCTACATGTCGTCGAATCCAAAATTATAGTCGAGCCCGCTGTTTCTTGTCCCTTGGGTAGTCAATTTGTAATTAGAGTAAGAATTCGTATACAATCGCGGGTTAGCTAAAGCGAAATCAGAATTTATTCAATATTGCTAGCGATTTAAGCTAAAAAACGCAGTAAGTTATCTTTTTTATAAAACGCGAGCCTGTTTCGTCAAGGGTGCCCGGTGGATTTATACCAACGGGTTACTGATCAGGCTCCAGACCCAACCCTGGAGAGTTTTACATGTCAGTTACCATGCGTGAAATGCTGGAAGCCGGTGTCCATTTTGGTCACCAAACCCGCTTCTGGAACCCAAAGATGGCTCCGTATATCTTCGGCCATCGCAACAAAATTCATATCGTCAATCTGGAAAAGACCATGCTTCATTTCCAGGAGGCGACAAAATACATACGTCAACTCTCAGCTAACCGTGGCACCGTGCTTATGGTCGGTACCAAGCGGCAAGCTCGCGACATCATCGCCGCTGAAGCTCAGCGCGCTGGCGTTCCTTTTGTAGACCAACGCTGGTTGGGTGGAACTCTGACCAATTTCAAGACCATCAAAACCTCGATCAAGCGCTTAAAAGAAATGGAAGCGGCTGTAGCTGAAGGTTCGGTAGAAAAAATGGCCAAGAAAGAAGCCTTGTTGTTCCATCGTGAGCTGGACAAACTAAACAAAGCTATAGGCGGAATTAAAGACATGAACGGCGTTCCTGATGCCATTTTTGTTATCGATGTTGGCTATCACAAAGGCGCTATCACTGAAGCGTTGAAGCTGGGCATTCCAGTCATCGGCATCGTTGATACCAATCACTCGCCAAATGGTGTGACATATGTCATTCCAGGTAATGACGATTCGTCCAAAGCAATCACTTTGTATGCACGCGGCGTGGCCGATGCAATCCTTGAAGGTCGTTCGAATTCGGTGCAAGACATCGTCGAATCCGTCAAGGGTGGTGCAGATGAATTTGTTGAGGTCAGCGAACAAGCTCAATAAGCCTGTCCGCCAGTCCTGAATCAACAGGACGGAGAAACAGGGGCAACGAAGGTTAGCCCCTTTTTTTCGGGAAATGAAAAATGGATGGCGCGGTGCGTCATCCCTGAACTAGGAGAGCAGAATGGCAACAATTACGGCAGCAATGGTGGGCGAGCTACGCGCCAAAACAGATGCACCTATGATGGAGTGCAAGAAAGCACTAACAGAAGCAGAGGGTGACATGGTTCGTGCAGAAGAAATTCTGCGCGTCAAACTCGGTAGTAAAGCATCCAAAGCAGCATCGCGTATTACTGCGGAAGGCGTCGTTGCTTCCCATATCGCAGGTGGCGTTGGCGCACTCGTAGAAATTAACTGCGAAACCGATTTCGTTTCTAAGAACGATGATTTTCTTAAATTTTCTTCTGATATTGCCAAACTCGTGACTGAGCACAATCCAGCTGATGTGGCTGCATTGTCGTCCTTAGGTCTGTATGGCAAGACAGTTGAAGAAGTTCGCACTGAGCTGATTGGTCGTATCGGTGAGAATTTGGCGATACGCCGTTTTCAACGCTTTCAAACCACGGGTAAACTGACTTCCTATTTGCACGGCACCCGTATTGGCGTAATGGTTGAGTTTGATGGCGCTGATGAGCAAGTCGGAAAAGACGTGGCCATGCACATTGCTGCAATGAAGCCAGTGGCGTTGTCTTCAGATCAGGTACCGGCAGATTTGATAGAAAAAGAACGTTCAGTTGCCAAGCTAAAAGCTGAAGAGTCGGGTAAGCCAGCGGACATCGCCACCAAAATGGTTGAAGGTTCAGTACAAAAATATCTCAAAGAAGTTTCTTTGTTTGATCAGACCTTTGTTAAGAACGACAAACAGACAGTTCAACAAATGCTCAAAGCGGCTAACACTACCGTCAAGAGTTTTGTAATGTTTGTAGTCGGTGAAGGCATAGAGAAAAAACAAGATGACTTCGCTGCCGAGGTAGCGGCCCAAGTAGCCGCCGCCAAGCAAGCGTAATGATAAAACGGGCCGTAAGGCCCGTTTTTTTAGGGTACAGCCGTTGCTAACAAGCGCCATTCAGTTCAGCAGTTAAAATACGGACTGTTTTTTGGCGAATTTTAGTCAGTAATACGAATCACCAGGGAGCATTAACTATGTCGTCACCCGCTTACAAGCGAGTTCTACTCAAACTTTCAGGCGAAGCGCTGATGGGCGAGGATTCCTACGGTATTAACCGTGCAACGATAGAACGCATGGTGGCCGATGTTTCCGAGATTGCTGCGCTGGGTGTCGAATTGGCCATCGTCATAGGTGGAGGCAATATTTTTCGCGGTGTCGCGCCTGGCGCTCAGGGCATGGACCGCGCCACGGCGGATTACATGGGCATGCTCGCCACCGTGATGAATTCTTTGGCTCTGGCCGATGCTATGCGCCAGGCAAACATGACAGCGCGTGTGATGTCAGCCATCGGTATTGAGCAAGTAGTTGAGCCCTATGTGCGGCCTAAGGCGCTGCAGTACCTTGAGGAAGGCAAGATAGTTATCTTTGCTGCAGGTACCGGCAATCCGTTCTTTACCACTGACACAGCGGCGGCTTTACGGGGCGCAGAAATCGGTGCCGAGGTTGTGCTCAAAGCCACTAAGGTGGATGGTGTGTACAGTTCTGATCCTAAAAAAGATGCCTCTGCGACTCGTTATGCGCAAATCAGCTTTGATGAAGCAATCGCCAAGCGTTTGCAAGTCATGGACGCAACAGCATTTGCGCTATGCCGCGACCAGAAATTGCCTATCCGCGTATTCTCTATTACTAAACCGGGTGCGCTAAAGCGTGTGGTCATGGGAGAAGATGAAGGCACGCTGGTTCATGTATAAACACGATGCCTGTAGCATTACGTTTTGTTAAAAACTATTAGCGTTTGCACACAACGAGTTGAGTAATCGTTTATAAACACACTGAATAAATTTAAGAATTACAGGAGAGCAGCATGAGCGTTGCCGACGTCAAAAAAAATACTGATCAAAAAATGCAGAAGTCGATAGAAACACTTAAATCAAATCTGTCTAAAGTCCGAACCGGTCGTGCCCACGTAGGTATGCTTGATCATGTACAAGTGGATTACTACGGAACACCTACCCACATCACTCAGGTAGCGAACGTCACCTTGCTCGACGCCCGTACTATTGGAGTCCAGCCGTGGGAAAAAAAGATGATCGCCACCGTAGAGAAGGCTATACGAGAATCCGATTTGGGTCTCAATCCTTCGACACAAGGTGATGTGATTCGGGTTCCAACGCCCGCATTAACCGAAGAGCGCCGTAAAGAAATGGTTAAGCTCGTCAAGAGCGAAGCGGAAGACGGCAAGATCGCGGTTCGTAATATTCGTCGTGATGCTAATGAAGTACTCAAAAAGCTCTTAAAAGACAAAGCTATTTCCGAAGACGATGAGCGTCGTGCTCAAGAAGATGTACAAAAATTAACCGATAAATTTGTGACTGAAATCGACAAGCTTATTGCGGAAAAAGAAAAAGAAGTGCTGACGGTATAACCTCATTTGGCGACGCTAACTTTGAGAAAGATAGTCTCTTGATTAGACCGTACTATTCTTTAATGGACGACGTCCTGTTTCGTGCAGCGTTTCATGCACAGCAGACTATTCTAACTTTTGCAGGTATTAGCTAAGCGATGATTCCAGCTAGTTCTACTCAAACTATCCCTGACTCATCGCTGATTCCATCTCATGTGGCCATCATCATGGATGGTAACGGGCGTTGGGCAACATCGCGTTACTTGCCCCGTGTTGCAGGTCATGCCAAAGGTGTTGAGGCTGTACGCAATGTCGTTAAAGCCTGCGTCTCGCGCAAAATTTCGCACCTGACCTTGTTTGCGTTTAGTTCGGAAAACTGGCGACGTCCTGCCGAAGAAGTCTCCTTGCTGATGCGTTTATTCTCTACAGCGCTAGAGCGTGAAGTCAATCGCATGTGTGCAACGGGAATTCGGCTTCGTGTGATCGGTGATTTGAGTCGTTTTGACACGCGCTTGCAAGAACAGATTGCCCAGGCCGAGCTTAAAACACAAAACAATCACACCTTGAATCTCACCATCTGTGCAAATTACGGTGGTCGTTGGGATATGCTGCAGGCTATGAATAAAGCTGCCGCAGCCAAGTCTTTACCTACTGAATTTACTGAGCAAGATATTGCCCCGCATTTGGCAATGGCTTACGCGCCAGAGCCTGATTTATTCATACGCACGGGTGGCGAACAGCGTATTTCGAATTTCCTTCTTTGGCAGCTAGCCTATACCGAGCTTTACTTCACTGACACCTATTGGCCTGATTTCGATGCGGCTGCGTTAGATCAGGCCATAGTTTCTTATCAAGAGCGCGAACGTCGATTTGGGCGTACCAGCGCTCAACTCATCGAGGTCAGGAAGGCTTCCTAATGTTGCGTCAAAGGGTGCTAACGGCAATCGCGCTGCTAGCGTTGCTAGCCATAGTGCTAGGTTCGCAATCATTGCTGGCTTTTCGCGTCACGCTGGCTGTTTTCTTTGTCGCAGCGGTTTGGGAAAGTCTGCGTTTGCTCGACGTACGTAACCCACTGCCTATGGGCGTCATGGGTGGTATCTTGTTGCTGTTACTTGCATCCGGGCCTAGTTGGAACTGGAAGCCGCTGGCTATGCTCTGTGCCCTGATATGGGCAATACGATTTGCCCCTGCGCTGAAAGTAGGTCTGCCGACGCTCCTAGGTGCACGCGGGCTGCTGTTTGTGTTTGTGTTTATGATCGCTTTGCTAGGATGCTTTGTGTCGATAGCAGCCGTGTTCGAACATTCGCCTGTGTATTTGGTGTCAGCGATGGCTATTGTTTGGGTGGCAGATATCGGTGCCTATTTCGCGGGAAGAAAATTTGGGCGGCGTAAGCTGGCACCGGAGATTTCACCAGGAAAAACCTGGGAAGGTGCTGTCGGAGGTTGGCTTGCGGTGCTGGTACTTTTTGCAGCGTCTACTTTTATACCGTCACTGTCCGATACCTTTGCAGCTCAGTTAGTGCTTCAGCGTGGATGGCCATTGTGGATCATCATCATGAGCGTGATAGTGGCAGCGAGTGTGATCGGTGATCTTTTTGAATCGTTAATGAAGCGTCGTGCAGGCATGAAGGATAGTAGCCAGTTGCTACCCGGGCACGGCGGTGTACTGGATCGCATAGACGCGTTGATACCCGTGATGCCATTGATTTTGTTGTTGACTACGCAGTCCTGAGACAAAAAATAAAAACTATGCAATCGATAACAGTACTTGGTGCTACTGGCTCCATAGGCGTGTCAACGCTGGATGTCATCGCACGGCATCCGGATCGATACCGAGTCTTTGCTTTAACAGCGCATAGTCGGGTTGATGATTTAGCCGAACAATGTCTACGGTTTAAGCCTGAAGTGGCTGTGGTTGGAAGTGCGCAAGCCGCTAATCAACTCTCTGCACGTCTTAAATCTGCCGGACTAACAACGCACGTCGAGCACGGTGAGCAGGCATTGTGTGATGTCGCTAGTGCTGCAGCGTGCACCACAGTGATGGCAGCGATAGTTGGCGCTGCAGGCTTGGCACCCACAATGGCGGCAGCCCACGCGGGCAAAAAAGTTCTGCTAGCGAACAAAGAAGCGCTGGTAATTTCTGGTCAGCTGTTTATGGACGCCATAGCAGCAAGCGGCTCGATATTGTTACCGATAGATAGTGAGCATAATGCGATATTTCAGTGTTTGCCTTTGCATTATCAGCGTCAACCAGATAATCACGGCATACGCAAAATCGTATTAACCGCTTCTGGAGGGCCCTTTTTAGATCGCGATGTAACGACGCTTGATCAGGTCACACCCGAGCAAGCCATAGCGCATCCTAACTGGAGCATGGGTAGAAAAATATCCGTTGATTCAGCCACGATGATGAACAAGGGATTGGAAGTTATCGAAGCGCATTGGTTGTTTGGTGCTGCACCGAGTCAGATTGAAGTCGTTATACATCCGCAAAGTGTGATTCATTCCATGGTGTCATATGCTGATGGATCTGTGCTAGCGCAGCTGGGTAACCCCGATATGCGTACCCCGATTGCACACGCCTTGGCTTATCCCGATCGTATTGAATCGGGCGTGGAGTCGATCGATCTGACCAAAATTGCACAACTCAATTTCCGTCCACCGGACTATCAGCGGTTTCCTTGTCTTAAACTGGCTTTTGATGCGTTGCATGCAGGTGGTAGCGCAGCGGCTGTATTAAATGCGGCCAACGAAGTCGCAGTCGAAGCTTTTTTAGACAGACAGATAGGCTTTCGACGAATTCCCGAATTGATTGACGCTGTGCTTAACCGTATGCCGGTTGAGCCAGTGACAGATCTTGATGGCGTACTTGCCAAGGATAGATCGGCGCGCCTGCTGGCACGCGAATTACTGCATCATTAAACTGAGATTTCATGGAATTACTTTCAACTATAGCGGCATTTGTCATCGTCATAGGTGTACTCGTCACCATCCACGAGTTTGGCCATTATTTGGTAGCGCGTTGGTGTGGCGTGAAGGTTTTACGTTTTTCTGTCGGCCTGGGTAAGATCATTTGGTCTAAACGCTTAGGCCCAGATCAGACCGAGTGGGCAATCTCTGCCGTGCCACTGGGGGGCTACGTAAAAATGCTCGATGCCCGGGCAGATGATGCCGGCGACATACCTGAAGCAGATCTTCACCGTGAATTTACGCGTCAGCCTGTATTACGCCGCATAGCGATCGTGTCAGCAGGGCCGCTGGCCAATTTTTTGTTGGCGATAGTAATTTTTGCCGGGCTCTATATTTACGGTGTGCCTGAACCCGTATCACGGGTCGAAATTAAGCCGCACAGTTTTGCAGAGCAAGCGGGCTTGCGCACAGGCGACCTGATTGTGTCCGTCAATAACGAGCCAGTGCAGTCGTGGACAGAATTTCGCTGGTATTTGCTGCGAGGTGCAATGGATGGCCAACGCTTGAAATTGACTGTGCAGGGTTTGAATGGCGCCAATCATTCCGAATTACGCGAAGTCAGTTTGAATTTGTCCGCTATCTCCGCAGAATCGTTTGATCAGCAATTGGTAGAACAGGTAGGTCTGGAGATGGCGCGCCCGCCCGCAATTCTTGGCGTCATTTCGCCAGGTGGGCCGGCGGACAGAGCAGGGCTTAAATCTGGTGATCAGATACTCAGTATCGATGGGTTGCCGATTATCGACGCCATGGTCATGATAGAAACCCTGCAATCAGCGCAAGGAAAGCAGCTGGCGGTTGATTTTTTGCGCGGAGACCAGCGTTTATCGTTAAACGTTACTCCCCAGGCAGACATGGTGGGTGAGAAGACAGTCGGTCGAATTATGGCTCAGGTCGATGTATCAGCGGCCTCAGTCATCGTTAAATCAGGGCCAATAGAAGCGGTAACGCGAGCTGTTCGCAAGACCTGGGAAACCAGCGCCATGACCTTGACTATGCTTGGCAAGATGTTAACCGGTGAAGTTTCTTTGAGAAATATTACCGGGCCGCTCACCATTGCAGACTATGCGGGGCAAACTGCCCGCGTGGGTCTCATCAGTTTTCTCTCCTTTATGGCCTTTATCAGCATCAGCCTGGGAGTGATGAATCTGCTACCAATTCCTGTTCTGGATGGAGGGCATTTGTTGTATTATTCGATGGAACTTTTTTCAGGGCGACAAGTCCCCGAGCGTATAGGCGAAATTGCTCAACGTGCCGGACTTGGCATTCTGATGACACTGATGGCTGTAGCTTTGTTCAACGATATCGTTCGCTTGGTCTGGTGATCTCCTCTATGCCAGGCTGCGCTGGCATAACTTCCTCTGAATACATAGTTGATGAAACTCGATCCTGCGCGCTTGGCCTTACCCTTCATACCTAAATTAATCGCTGTAGCTGTATTGGCCCTCTGTGCGGGTCACACTGCTGCGGTTGAACCCTTCACCGTAAAAGACATAAGGGTAGAGGGCATACAGCGAACAGAAGCAGGTACGGTGTTTAGTTACTTGCCTGTGCGGGTTGGTGATACCTTTAATGATGAAAAAGCAGCGGCGGCTATCAAAGCCTTGTATGCCACGGGATTTTTCAAAGACGTT
>JAULVH010000113.1:0-6693 GCA_032111105.1 Burkholderiaceae bacterium
GCTACGTACCCATATGACTGAACTCGTGAGCGCTCTGGGCGAGCTGGCTAAACAGTACGATGCCTGGGTCAGGTTGCATTATGTGTATCCCTATCCGCATGTTGATGAGGTGATTCCACTTATGAACGGTGGCCATGTGCTGCCCTATCTGGATGTACCGCTACAGCACTCGCACCCCGATGTTTTAAAGCGCATGAAGCGTCCGGCTAATGGCGAAAAAAATATAGAACGCATACAGGCATGGCGCAAGGCGTGCCCCGACATTACGATACGCTCGACGTTTATTGCAGGTTTTCCGGGTGAGACTGAAGAAGAGTTTCAGCACCTGCTGGATTTTCTGCAAGAAGCACAAATCGACAGGTTGGGATGTTTTGCATATTCACCTGTTGAAGGTGCGGTCGCTAATACACTCGCTGATGCCGTACCTGACGAAGTACGTGAAGAGCGTCGCGGTCGTGTCATGCAATTACAAGAAAAAATTTCGCGTGATCGCCTGCAAGCGAAAGTGGGCAAATCGATGCGTGTATTGATAGATACAGTGGATCGTAATGGCGCTGTTGCTCGATCCGCTGCTGATGCGCCAGAAATTGATGGAGTGGTGTACGTAAAACTACCCTACGATCCGGCTCACCAATTAAAAGCGGGCGAATTTGTGGATATTACTGTGACGGCTGCAGATGCTCACGATCTGTGGGCGAGCGTTGATTGAGTTGATAGGGTTGGCGCTGACACCATGGATAAAAAACATCTGCAAACTCTGTTAACCACCACAGACTATCGCCCACCGGAAGGCTTTGGTGCTTTTCCAACCGCTATTCATCATGCATCAACGGTCCTCTTTAAGGATGTGGCTGCTCTGCGGGCGCGCAACTGGCAAGACAAGAATGCCTACACCTACGGTCTGCACGGCACACCCACCACGTTTACGTTAGAAGCACGTTTAGCCGAGATAGAAGGTGGCGAACACTGTCTGCTAGCACCGAGCGGATTGGCTGCTATTGCCATGATCGATCTGGCGCTACTTAGTACAGGTGATGAAGTACTGCTACCGGATAACGTCTATAACCCGAATCGCGAATTAGGTAGCTGGCTAAGCGCATCGTTCGGTATCACTGCGCGTTATTACGATCCATTGATAGGCGAGGGTATAGCAGAACTAATTAATACCAAGACAGCTTTGATCTGGACGGAAGCACCGGGCTCTGTTTCTATGGAAGTGCCCGATATACCTGCCATCTGTAGAGTCGCTAAACAAAAACAGATACCGGTAGCGCTCGATAACACGTGGTCAGCAGGGCTTGCGTTTCGTGCCTTTGATCATGGTGTGGATATTGTGATGCAGGCGCTCACAAAATATCATTCAGGTGGATCCGATGTATTAATGGGCGCGGTGATTACGCGCTCTAAAGAATTGCATCGCAAGATAGAGCAAGCTCACATGCGATTGGGTTTGGGCGTTTCAGCTGACGATACGTACTTGGTGTTGCGTGGGCTACCGACCATGAAACTTCGATTCGAAGAACATGATCGCAGTGCGCGCGAAATCGCAACATGGCTAAAATCTCGGCCCGAGATGTCAAAAATTTTACATCCTGCTTTTGACGACTGCCCTGGGCATGCGATCTGGAAGCGCGATTTTACGGGTGCAGGTGGATTATTTTCTGTGCTGTTTGATCCACGTTTTACTGAGGCACAAACAGATCGTTTTATCGATAGTCTAAAACTGTTCAAGATTGGCTACAGCTGGGGCGGCGCTAATAGTTTGGCAGTGCCATATCGCATGGCAACCATGCGCAAGCAGTGGGAGCATTCAGGTCAATTGGTGCGCTTGAATATAGGCTTGGAAGATACGCGTGATTTAATTGCTGATCTAGAGCAGGCGCTAGCTACATTGGCATAGCTTGATTGTCGGTCAGATCGACAAACCCACGTATTAACCGGTAGGCTTTCCACAGCCAAGCCACACCCCAGATCAGCATCGCCAGCGGTATGCCTACGAAAGTTAGTGCAATAAGCCCGCTGATTCCCATCCACACCAAGTACCACCAAAACGATCGTATTTGCCAGGAGTGATGGCTATACAAAAAGCTGTCTTCGGTGCGACCTCGTTTGAGATAATTGATGATCAGAGGGATAAACGAAAGTAAGCCCAGAGAGAAAAATACCGACGCGCTGTGCATGACATAAAGCCACCAGAGCAGATTTTTCTGGGCTTCAGTATCAACGTCGTAGTAGATTTGATGATCCATAAAAAATCAATCAGCCTTGTAGATACGTGGTGACACTAGCGGAAAAGATTTAGTACACCATCCAAACCAGAAAAATTGAGCGCCACATCCGCTTTCTGTTGCACTACAGGTTTTGCACGATACGCAACAGACAAGCCTGCCACTGACATCATTTCAAGATCATTCGCACCATCGCCTATGACGATGGCGGCAGAAGTAGGAACCTGCAACGCAGCACATTCAGTTTCTACGGTTTGGCGTTTGATGTGTGCATCTATGATGTCGCCGATCACTACACCGGTTAGTTTGCCATCGATGATTTCCAGTACATTGGCGCGGCTAAGATCTATCGGTAGTTCTTGCTGCAATCTATCAGTGAAATACGTAAATCCACCTGAGACTAAAACAGTGCGTATGCCGGCGGCCTTGCAAGCGCTGAGTAATTCTTGCGCACCGGGTGATAAGCGCAGCCGGTGATCAAAGACTTGATGCAACGCTGAAGCATCGAGTCCTTTTAATAAAGCGACTCGGCGTGTGAGGCTGGCACGAAAATCTAACTCGCCACGCATGGCTGCTTCGGTGATCTGTGCAACTTCGGCCTTTAAGCCATGCAGATCAGCGATTTCATCTATGCATTCTATGGTGATGAGCGTGGAATCCATATCCATCACCAGCACACGAAAATCATTTAAGCGATATTGCTTGCTCACAAAGCTGTAATCGAGGTGTTCTTCTATGCAGGCATTTTCAACGGTCTCACGAATTTCTGGAGTATCGATTACGCCATCGCAACGAAATGCGAAATCAGCAATAGGAGTTATGTGAGTAGCATGTGCCAAAGCAGCGATGGGCTCAATCAGTTGATTAGTGGCTCCGGGGCCTTGAAGAATTAGTTTCATTGCCTTTAAATCGATTAAGGTTGATTAAGATGTCAACGCGCGTATGGTGGATTTGAGTTGTAAAACACGAGAACTCAAATCCGGCATGGCAACGGTGATTTTTAATTTATCCTGTCCCGATAATTTTATATTCTTACTTTTTTGAACTAAATCTATGATGCGTATAGGGTCGATAGGTGGCTTGGGTTCAAACTGTAACGTGGCCGATTCAGCATGTGCATCTATCTTAATAATACCCACAGCTTTTGCCGATACACGTAAACGGTGTGTCTCTACGAGTGCTTTGACAGCATCGGGTAATTTGCCAAAACGATCGATCATTTCTTCTTGCATATCGTCTATGGCGTCGAGCGTAGAACTATTGGCTAATCGTTTGTATATAGACAGACGTTCATGCACGTCACCACAGAAATCGCTAGGTAAAAGTGCCGGTACATGCAGATTAATTTCTGTCATGGTGGACAGAGGCGCGGCTAAATCAGGCTCTTGACCATTTTTTAGTGATCTGACAGCAGCCATTAGCATGTCGGAGTAAAGCTGAAAACCTATCTCAGTCATTTCACCTGATTGATTTTCACCGAGTACTTCACCTGCACCACGAATTTCCAGATCATGCATAGCCAAATAAAAGCCACTACCGAGTTCTTCCATTTGCTGAATCGCTTCCAGGCGACGATCAGCCTGGCGCGTTAGGGTATTTACATCATGAACCAGCAGGTAGGCATAGGCTTGGTGATGCGAGCGACCGACTCGACCACGTAACTGGTGTAACTGTGCCAAACCAAATCGATCAGCACGGTGCATCACGATGGTATTGGCTGTGGGTACGTCGATACCTGTTTCAATAATGGTGGTGCACAAAAGTATATTAAAACGCTGCGCCACAAAATCGCGCATTACTTTTTCCAGATCGCGCTCATGCATCTGGCCATGTGCAATGGTAATGCGCGCTTCGGGAATTAATTCTTCTAATCTTACTTTTCGGTTTTGTATCGTCTCTACTTCGTTATGAAGAAAATACACCTGGCCGCCACGTTTTAGTTCACGTAAACAGGCTTCGCGTATGACGGAATCAGATTCGCTGCGCACAAAGGTTTTGATCGCCAGTCGTTTTTGCGGTGCAGTCGCGATAATAGAAAAGTCGCGCAAGCCTTCCAGCGCCATGCCTAGTGTTCTTGGTATAGGTGTGGCAGTTAAGGTAAGTACATCAACTTCAGCACGCAGAGCTTTTAAGGCTTCTTTTTGGCGTACGCCAAAACGGTGTTCTTCATCGATGATGACTAAACCTAGTCGCGTAAATTTCACGTCGGATGACAATAGTTTGTGCGTACCGATCACGATGTCTATCGTGCCTTCTGCCATGCCCTTGAGCGCAAGCGTGATTTCTTTACCCGTACGAAAACGGGATAGCTCAGCGATACGAACAGGCCAGTCAGCAAAACGATCGGCAAATGTTTGTGCGTGTTGTTCTGCAAGTAGCGTGGTGGGCGCCAGAATAGCGACTTGTTTGCCACCCATGACTGCAACGAACGCAGCGCGCAGTGCTACTTCAGTTTTTCCGAAACCTACATCGCCACAGATCAGACGATCCATAGGTTTGCCGGAGGTCATGTCCTGAATAACAGAATGAATTGCGGCGGCTTGATCGGGCGTTTCTTCAAATCCAAAACTATCAGCAAAGGCTTCGTAATCATGGGCTGAATATTCAAACGCATGACCTTTGCGCAGCGCGCGTCGCGCATATAAATTTAATAGCTCTGCTGCAGTGTCGCGAATTTGTTCAGCGGCTTTGCGTTTGGCTTTATCCCATTGTCCCGAACCTAATGCATGCAGAGGCGCATCGTCAGGTGCTGCGCCGGAGTAACGAGAAATTACATGCAGCTGTGATACAGGTACATACAGCTTGGTTTCTTTGGCGTATTCAAGATGCAAAAATTCAGTTTCGCCTTCACCCAAATCCATGCTGATCAAACCGTGATACCGACCAATGCCGTGATTAATGTGAACTACCGGATCGCCAATTTTCAGTTCGGATAAATCGCGAACCATGGAATCTACTTGTGTGACGGCTTCTTGCTTTTTACGGCCTGCACGACGACCACTGCCGGCGTAAAGTTCAGTCTCGGTAACGAAAGCGACGTTACCTAAGGTGTTGGAAAGTATGCAGCCCGAATGTAGTGGCGCTACACACAGCATTAATTTTTCGTGATGATTAACAAAATCATCCAGGCTTTCACACACTGTCAGTGGCAGCTGGTATTCGTTGAAATACTCGCGCAGAGTTTCGCGCCGACCGCTGGATTCTGCGCAGATCATGACGCGCGCAGAAGACTGCAATAAAAATGAGCGCAGGTTAACTAATGGGTCATCTAGTCGCCGGTTTACCGAGATGTCGGGTAAGGGCGCGGAGAGATCAGAAGCCGCAGGCGTATGGGTCATGACCCAGCGGCCATAGGGCTTTAGCAGAGAGAAAAAATCTTCATCACTAAGAAAAATTTCTTCCGGTGAGAGTAGTGGTCGTTCGCGATCGGACTTTAAAAAATTGTAGCGCGATCGGGTATCAGTCCAGAAACGCTGTATAGATGCATCTATGTCGCCCGACAGAGCAAAACTACAATCTGCCGGTAAGTAATCAAACAAGGTCGCTGTTTGTTCGAAAAACAGCGGTAAATAATATTCTATGCCCGCAGAGGCAATGCCATTACCTATATCGCGATAAATCGTTGTACGCGTTGGATCGCCTTCAAACACTTCGCGCCAGCGGCTGCGAAAGGTACTGCGCGAATTCTCATCCATGGGGAATTCACGCCCCGGCAGCAGTCGTACTTCTTTTACTGGATAGAGCGAACGTTGGGTATCAACATCAAATGTGCGGATGGTTTCTATGCTGTCGCCAAATAAATCAAGGCGATATGGCAGTACAGACCCCATAGGGAACAAATCAATTAATCCACCACGCACCGAGTATTCACCCGGTGACATGACCTGAGCTACATGCGAGTAACCCGCTAGCGTGAGCTGCGATTTAAGCAGGCTTTCATCCAGACGTTCACCCTGCTTGAAAAAGAATGTGTAAGAGGCCAGAAACGAGGTTGGCCCCATGCGCACTAACGCAGTGGTTGCTGGGACTATGAGTACGTCGCACTGTTTGGTTTGGATTTCATGCAGAGTGGCGAGTCGCTCTGAGACTAAATCCTGATGCGGAGAAAATGCGTCGTAGGGCAGTGTTTCCCAATCGGGAAGCATGTGGCAGCGCAGTGCATCGCCGCCGGTTTGGCCAAACCAGAGTATTTCCGTCAAAAGCCGCTGGGCATCAGGGGCATCGGCCACCACGATGGTCAGCATGCGACCTTCCGCTTTAAGGGCGCGTGCGGATTGCGCGAGCACATAGGCCTCACCTGCGCCATGCAGGGCAGGAAGGACAAATCGATTGCCTGATTTTGGCAGCGGAGTGGTTGAGTTCAGGGGCATGGTCTGCAAAGACACTGCTGTCTTCGCGAATAGCGGCCTGTCATGATGGGTAATAGCTCAATTGACAGTAAAAAACCGTAGTGCGATTATAAATT
>JAULVH010000114.1:0-4180 GCA_032111105.1 Burkholderiaceae bacterium
ATCAGTACCAGTACACGATCCAAATTTGATGTTGTTGCAGCTGTTGAAAGTGATGTTTGTATACGTTTTTCATCAATAAAATTATGCAAAACTGTCCCCCAAATTGAAGCGCCTAAGCCCCTCTGACAATTTTTATATAACTGTTGAGATACAAAAACGGTTTTGTGACGTTTATAACCCTTAATAACGTCACGTCTAAATTGACTAACTGCATAAGCAGAAATAGAACGTTGCAAAAAATTTGGATGCTTACTTCGACACTGTGCACAATCACCAGGATTAGTACTGATACAAATTTTCTCGCGAACGAATCGCGTATGTATAAGACAATCACTTCCTTGATCATGCCTGGTTTGTATAAAATTTATACTACTGGGTAGATGGCTGGCGATGTTGGGCAAGTGGCCGTGATAATGAATGACATCATAATCATGCGAGCGTTGAAGTATTGCTGCAGCAAAGCGTTTTGCCAACACGATACGCTTCCAAGGGAAAAATATTCCGAGTTGCATTTCTTTCCAGCCGGTGAACTGACCATGTAAATCAGGAAAAAAATGCCCGCCAAACTGGAGTAATTCGTTATTTTCTGACGCTGGATAATCATCATTACCCATCAAATCAACCGTATGACCTGTAGCAGCCAGCGCGCGCGCTAAAGCAAGTGTATGTCCTGCGAGGCCACCTATACCTGGCGTAGGAATATCTTCACTAACCATTAATATGCGCATTTAGCTGGTTCTCGGCATGAAGCGGCGTACTGCAGACAGTAAGACTTGACGCTCGTCTTCTTTAGTTAGAAATATAAAACCCACGATGCAGAGCATGGCCAGTGTCCAACTTGCTTGTATCAGTAGCCCAAGTACTCCGTTGGGCATTACCCATCGCAAAGGCAGTGAGAGCAGCATGGCAGCCAAACCCCAGCCCAAGCTGGGCAGCCACCCACGTTTAAAGGTCTCTCGAAGAGTAATGGGTAGGGTGCGCCCATGTACGTAGACTAAAAATAATGCAGTCATAAGTGCAGAAGCTAGTAAGTGGGCGAGCGCTGCTCCTTTAATACCTGCATACAGGGTTCCCACATACACCATGGGTACTCCCAGCAATCCACGCGCCAAGGCAAATCGACCGGTAACTTTAGGATGCCCCAGACCATCGTTAACTAGTGATGGTATTTGCGTTAGTGAATCCAGCAGAAGTGCAAAGGTTACTAACAGTAAGATGGGATAACCTTCATCGACAAATTGAATACCTACCCAGCGCCGTAAAAATTCCTCTCCCAACAGCGCAATGACACCCAACACAGCAAAATTTAAATAGGTAACCCAGCGAGTGGCATCAAGATAGAGCTGTCGCAAAACGTCATGATTAGCAGTTGCCGAGAGCGCAGATACGCGCGGATACACCACACTGCCTAAGCGGTAGGTGAGTCCAAGAATACGACTAGCTAATTGATTGGGAACAGCATAGAGCGAAAGTGCTATGGGCCCAGTCAGTGAACCGATGATGAGTTTATCGGCATGCTGATGCAGCATGGAAGCGAGTCGTGAAAGATAAGCATAGGCTGAAAAATGAGTGAGCAGTACGCGTATATCACGCCGTGGCCAAACAAGCTTCGTGATGACGTTTAGCTGTTTTAATAGCCATGTCAGCCACAGTATATTTAATGCTGAAATAATGACTCGTGCTGTCATGACACCTGCTATACCTCCGCCAGACAGTGCCACATAAGCGGATACGACATTGACCAGCACACCAAAGACAGCTTCACCTTGTGCAGATCTATCATAGCGTTGCAATGCCTGTGGTACAGAGACAAGATAGTTTTGCCATTGGCTGAGTGCAAAGCCCAGTGCTGCAATTTTTAATGCTAAGAGTGTTTCATCTAATAGTGATGCAGAAATACTGAAGTAATGAGTCAATACCGATGTGCTTGTGAGCGACAGCAAAAGAGCACCGATGATGCCGAGTAGACCGTAGAAGAGAGCTCCGAACCAAAATGTCTCAGTAAATCGAGCCTCATCTTTTTGTGCATGGTATTGCGCAAGATATTTGAGGGTGCCGGCCGATAAATTGAAATCTAAAATCCCGAAATAACCGACCACAGAAGTAATGAGAGTAATGATGCCAAAGCCTTCTAGGCCCAGACCAGCGATGAGCATAGGGACGGTTGCCAGAGCGACTAGCGCTGGAATAGCTACCCCACTGAGATGCCAGAGTGAATTACGCAGCAGCATGGTATTGGGCGTATCGTGGTTTATATTTTGTTGAATCTGCTAAGGGCAGATACGGCAGTGCCAACGTAAGACCGAGCAACAGCATGCTGCGAAACTCTATGATGGGCGTACCTATAAATAGTGTGGGCATCCAAAACAATAGCCCGGCAAATCCAGCATCGGCTAGCAAAGCACTGCTGCCAACCAAATGTTTTCTTTGTTTGAAATAGTTGATCGTAAACGTGAGTAAAAGTCCTATAAAAAGGGCAAGTCCGAGCAAGCCGGATTTTAGAATTACATGACCAAATCCGCTATGAACAAAATCAAATTTTCCGAAGTGATAATCGAGGATATCCTCATCGCCATAAAAACTTCCCCAGCTACCTAATCCAAATAACCAGTTTCCATCCAGACTACGTGCGGCAGCTTCCAATTCATAAAAACGACTAGCTTGAGTTGCGCGGTCGGGTCCTACGTCGTATAAAAGAGAAGACAAAAATCCACTATCTGGATTATTGACATTAAATTGCAGCCGCTCACGCATCAGCGTTGCACTAGCCCCTATCATGGCCAATGAGCTCGTAGCTATCAGCCAGAGCCGACGTTGCCAGGGCAGTTGCATGATCAACACCACAGTCATCAATCCCAGACCGATCAGGGACGATCGTCGAAAGGACAAAGCGACGGTGGCGACTTCGACTACTAGCCAACCAGCGATTAAAAATCGCTGCCATAATTTTATGCGTACTGAGGGCATGAGTAATAGCCAGGCCAGACAGAATGCAGCGAATGCGGCTATATAGTTATCGCAAATATCAAAGTACACTAATTTGATATCTAAACTTTCAAAATTACGGTAGGGATTAGCGCTGTCTCCGTCAAACCACTGATAGCGAATCAGGCCAAACACAGCACGTACAGCCGCAAGGCCTAGCAAGAGCTTGATGAGTATTAGATGATTTTTTTCAGTGGTTAGAGTGCTCAGTAATAGCCAGCTAAATAGCGCCGAGTTGAGTATATTTATCAGCCCGTTATATCCCAAAATCAATGGTAAATCTTTGCCAGCCATTAGCCCAAGAACAACATGGGCTAACAAAAGAAAACTAAACGCTGCAACAAAATAATTAAAAGGTGAGGGTAGCTTGGTCTGTGTGTTGGACATGAATTGGCGTGTAGCCGCAGCAGCTGCAGCTATCCACAAGAGGATATTCACCAGCGAAAAATAGAACATGCCTGTTCCTCTGGCGTACAAGGTATTTTCTTCTTGCAGCTGACCCCATGTCGATGAAGAAAACAGGCACAGAATAGCTACATAACCCAATGTGGTAACGGCAGGCTGACTCCAACACACAGCCAGTAGCAATGGCAGGGACAGCAGTGCTGCCAGTAAAACAAGAAAAGTATCGCCGGCGGAAGTCAATTCCATAAGTAGCAAATTTAGAATCGCACACGGGGCGGTTCGCTCGGGCCGCGGTAAACAAGTTCAGCATGTGTAGCTGCTGTAGCAGCTAAAAAATGGCGGTAGGTGCGCAGTATTCCTTCGCGTAGAGAGATGTTTGCCTTCCACCCCAGCGCATTGATTTTGCTTGAGTCAAGTAATTTTCTTGGGGTGCCATCGGGTTTGCTACGATCAAAAATAAGTCGGCCTTCGTAGCCAACAACGCTAGCGATGAGCTGCGCTAAATCAGCAATACTGATTTCTTCGCCACTGCCAACATTAATGTGTGATCGCTGTGGTGTGGTCAATGTCCCTAGTTGATCACGGTCGATTTGCATGATCCGCAAACAAGCTGATGCAAGATCATCGACATGTAGAAATTCTCTCATGGGTGTGCCGCTACCCCAGATAATGACTTCATCGGCATTGGTGTGGTGAGCGTCATGAATTTTGCGTAGCAGAGCGGGCAATACATGACTATTTTCAAGATCAAAATTATCGCCAGGCCCATACAAATTCGTCGGCATCAGGC
>JAULVH010000114.1:4190-12513 GCA_032111105.1 Burkholderiaceae bacterium
TACCAGCTATTTTGGCGACAGCATACGGTTCATTTGTCTGTTCAAGTGGGCCATCAAGTAAAGCACTCTCTGGTATGGGCTGAGAAGCTAAACGTGGGTAGATACAGGACGATCCTAAAAAAAGTAATCTATTAACCCGATGGCGCCAGGCTTGATGAATGACGTTTGCCTCTATCAGCAGGTTCTCGCGTATAAACTGGGCTGGCTGAAGATTATTGGCTTGTATACCTCCCACTTTGGCAGCAGCCAGATACACCGTCGTAATATCTTCGGAAGAAAAAAAATCCGCCACCTGATCAGCATCAAGCAGATCAAGCTCATCATGTGAGCGCAGTATGAGTTGATAGTCATTGCGATCATTGAGATCATTCCGTTGTCGCAATGCTCTTACTATCGCAGAACCTACCATGCCGCGATGGCCAGCTACGTATATTCGTTCAGGTGTTTTACTCATGGTGTGCTACTGCCTTAAATCCGTTTTGCCGTAATAGAGCGTATTTTTGTGTTGCGGCCAGGTCCGAGAGCACCATTTCATGAACTAATTCTTTGAAGGTGATGCGTGGTGACCAATTGAGTTTTTCTTTGGCGCGACTGGCATCGCCAAGTAGTGTGTGTACTTCTGTTGGTCTGAAATAGCGTGGATCAACGCGTACGATGATCTGCCCTTGTTGTACGTGCTCATAAGATGCAGCGGATTCTATGCGAGCGACTTCGTCCAAACCTTGCCCACTCCATGAGAGGTGTATATTCATTTCTGCAGCTGCCGCATTAACAAATTCACGTACGCTGGTTTGACATCCTGTGGCAATAACAAAATCTTCAGGTTGCTCTTGCTGCAGCATGAGCCACTGCATTTCTACATAGTCTTTGGCATGTCCCCAATCGCGCAATGCGTCGAGATTTCCCAGATAAACGCACTCTTGCATGCCTAGGGAAATACGGGCTAATGAGCGCGTAATTTTTCGAGTGACAAAGGTTTCACCGCGAAGCGGCGACTCATGATTAAACAATATGCCATTGCACGCATACATACCGTAGGCTTCACGATAATTAACCGTGATCCAGTATGCATAGAGTTTGGCTGCTGCATAAGGACTGCGTGGATAGAAAGGGGTAGTCTCGCGTTGAGGTATTTCTTGTACCTTGCCGTAGAGCTCAGAAGTTGACGCTTGGTAGAAACGCGTTGTTTTTTCTAGACCAAGAATTCGGATAGCTTCCAACAGACGCAGCGTACCAAGGCCATCAGAATTCGCGGTGTATTCAGGTTCTTCAAATGATACGGCAACGTGACTCTGAGCAGCCAGGTTGTAGACTTCATCAGGTTGTACCTGCTGGATTATGCGTATCAATGAGGCTGTATCGGTCATGTCACCATGATGTAAGAAAAAACGTACTTCTGAATCATGCGGGTCTTGATATAAGTGATCAATACGGCCGGTGTTTAAAAGTGAGCTGCGGCGCTTGATGCCATGGACCTCATACCCTTTGCTTAGTAATAGCTCAGATAAATACGCGCCATCTTGTCCAGTGACGCCGGTGATGAGTGCTACTTTTTTCTCTGGTGGGAAATTTCGAATGAGGTTCATTTACAGTCATCAAATTAAGTAAAGGACTGATTCTGATGAGGTTAAAAAATTCTATCTTGTTCATGCTCATGACCATGCGTGCACTATCGAATCGATCAATAGGTAATTACGTTTTTAGTAGCCGTTGGGATTGTGGCTTTGCCATCGCCAGTGATCATTGACCATTTGATTCAATGTTTTATTGGCTTGCCAGTTAAGTAGTTCGCGGGCTTTTTCAGCTGATGCGTAGCAGGTGGCAATATCACCTTCACGGCGCGGAGCGACTCGGATGGGTATGTGTGAACCACAGGCTTGTTCAAAGGCGGCAACAGCCTCTAATACGGTAATGCCCTGACCAGTGCCGAGATTGACGGTGAAGCTCTCCGGTTGCGAGCAAAGTCGGTTTAATGCCGACAAATGACCTTGTGCCAGATCCATGACATGGATGTAGTCGCGCACACCGGTGCCGTCAGTGGTGGGATAGTCGTTACCAAACACAGAGAGATGAGGAAGTTTTCCAACAGCCACTTGCGCAATGTAGGGCATTAAATTATTAGGAATGCCCCGCGGATCTTCTCCAAGCAGACCGCTTTCATGTGCGCCCGCTGGGTTGAAATAACGCAGCGTGGCAATACGCCACTCGGGATCAGCTTGACTTAGATCATTAAGTATTTGCTCTACAAAGAGCTTAGAGCGTCCATACGGATTAGTGGCTGAGAGTGAAGCATCTTCATGAATAGGCACCTGCTCAGGTTCACCATACACAGTGGCAGATGAGCTAAAGACGAGTTTTCTTACTCCCTGCTGATGCAATACTTTAAGTAAGGTGATGCTGCCACTCACATTGTTATCAAAATAGTCTAGCGGTTTGGTGACAGATTCTCCTACCGATTTAAGTCCGGCGAAATGGATAGCTGCACTAATATTTTCTTGATTGAGCAGGCGAGTCAATGCTGATTCATCCCGTACATCAATGGGATGAAATGGCATATTGCGCCCAGTGATTTCTTGTATGCGTTCTATGGTACGAGGTGAGCTGTTACTCAGATTATCAATGGCAATGACATGCCATCCAGCCTGAAGTAAACAAACGCAGGTATGGGAACCTATGTATCCACTAGCCCCGGTAACGAGTAGGGTGTCAGACATTAATGATTAGCTTTCTGTATTTCGTAGCCCGAGAAAAAATGTGACGACAACTGCAGCGGCAACATCAAAACACCAGTCAGCGATGGATGCATTGCGATACGGCAGAAAGTACTGAATAGTTTCATCGATCAAGCCCAGACTTCCAATCAGTAAAAGGCTAACTACAACGCGCGCTGTGGTACGTGCATTGATAGAATAAAAAGCTAACGCTGTCATTACTGCATAGGTAGAGAAATGTAGTAGCTTGTCATTGACATGTGCCGACAGATTGCTAGCATGTCCAGGTAGCGAGCCTATACCTACCATGACAGAAAAAAATAAAAATAAACACAGCAACGGTACTTGTCTGAATAGAGTATTTCTAACCATGGATTTCTTTAACCAAAGTCATTCAAAATGCATTTCTGTCTGTCCATCCTTTGAATGCAGTCCAAAGAATAATTTTTAGATCCATCCAAAATGACCAGTGCCGTATGTAGTGAAGGTCATAGGCTACACGTCGCGCCATTTTTTCATGGGTGTCGGTTTCACCACGAAAGCCATTAATTTGCGCCCATCCCGTAATCCCTGGTTTGACGCGATGCCGTTGCATGTACATGATGAGTTTGTCTTTGTATAAATCATTGTGGGGTAATGCATGAGGGCGTGGTCCAACGACTGACATATCGCCCTTGAGTACATTTAAAAACTGTGGCAGCTCATCAAGACTAGTACTTCGTATAAATTTACCTATCGGGGTGATACGTGGATCATCGCGCGTAGCTTGAGTCACTTTGTTAGTGGCTTCTGCATGAATGCGCATACTGCGAAATTTATAGACATGAAAAATTCTTCCATTTAAACCTAGCCTGGGCTGACTAAAAAACACGGGCCCACGCGAACTGCATTTGATGGCGATGGCCAGTAAAGTAAACAAAGGGGTGAGCATCAGCAGTACACACAGGGCAAAAACGCGATCGAATAATTCTTTTGCTAGTCCATGAATGTCGCGTACTGGAGGACAATTCAATTCAACAGCAGGCATTCCGAGCAGATCACCTGCCTGATGACTGAGCAAGCTCATAGGCGAGGTATCAGGAACCCATCGGATATCAACTAAACTATTTCGCAGAAGATAATGAAGTTGTCTTAACTGTGGTGATTCATTTAATGGAAGAGTAATCCACACTTCGTTGACATGATGTTTTTGTATTATGGAAGGTAATTGATCAATCTCGCGAATGATTTCTATACCGGGTTGTGTCAGCGGAAATGATAATGAGTCATACACAGCACAGATTTTGTATCCCATCGTGTTATGGCGCTGTGCTCGTTTGTGTAATTCTTTTCCGTTTGGACCATAGCCCACAATAATCACCCGTCGTTGATTTAGTCGAAAGTGACGTAGTGCCTGCATCAGTGCCAGCATGACGACTTTAAGTAAGCTCAGTCCAAGCACGGATAGCAAAAACCACGTCGCTATCCACGACACCGACAGTGATTGATTTTGCTGAGTAATGGATACGAAAAATACGCCTATGCTTAGGATTGCCCCGAGTGCCGCAGCCAGGTGAAAAATGTGAGCGGCAAGGGATAGCTGATACCAAGGTGATTGCGATACAAAACGCGGCAGCATGGGTATAGCAAGCGCTGTGCAAAAATAGGCCAAAATATTATGGGCATTAGAGAGCGAATTTAACGGCGTTGAAAAATTAAGTATCGCTGCGCTATGTGCCAGGCCAAAAAATAGAGAGATATCAAGTAAACGAACTACGTATTCTGTAACTGTTGAGTACTCTGGAGTGGTTTCCCGCATGTTCTTAGTCGCGCTGTAAATTTACGTCATGGTTCAGAGGTCTGATTTACATCAGAACGCTCATTTGACATGTTGTGAAATTCATAAGTGCCCCTTGATTGATGTCGCTCAACTATGACTGCGTGAGTTATCATTAACGGCAATGGATACCGATAATTCTGAAAAAAATAGCTTGTATGAACTGATCGGCGGCGATACCGCGTTGCGTGCGCTAGTTGATCGTTTTTATGATTTGATGGAGTTGGAGCCTGAATTCAAATCACTACGTGCTATGCATCCTGCGGCCCTCGAAGGTTCGCGCGACAAACTCTACTTTTTCTTGTCTGGCTGGATGGGTGGCCCGGATTTATACACTCCGCGTTTTGGCAATGCGTTTCTTAGAGCTCGGCATTTGCCATTCAAGATAGGCAGTCAAGAGCGGGATGAGTGGCTGACATGCATGCTGCTGGCAATGCGTGATTTGAATTACAGCGAACAGACGCAGGATGTTTTGCTTAATTCGTTATTTGGTACAGCGGATTGGATGCGAAACAAGACAGACTAATGATGCCGGTGCTGCGTAGTCAATGCGCTGTAGGTGTTGGTTACGAACCAGAACTATCAGATGAAGCCATCAAATGGCAGCACAAAGACAGGATCACCTGCACTTATATCGCCCTGATGGTGATGTAATACCAGCATACAGTTGGCCTCTGACATCGAGCTCAGTATGCCTGAGCCCTGTGCGCCAGTGAGCGTGACTAGCTGCTTACCGTGTGAGTCGGTTGATACGATGGCACGTTGATATTCAGTACGACCGGGTTTTTTACGTATGGCCTGGGCGCTGGCAACGGTGAGTAATGTCTGGTTATGCGGGGAAGTTCCCATTAAGCGATAGATGGCATCTCTGGCTAAAAAATAAAATGTGGCCATGACCGCAACAGGATTTCCAGGTAATCCAAACAGTAGAGCAGAATGTCCATCGCAATGAATTTTTCCAAAAGCCATAGGACGTCCCGGACGCATGGCAATTTTGCAGAACAACACGTCACCTAACCTTGCCATCATTTCTCGCGTGTAATCGGCGTCGCCGGCCGATACGCCACCTGTAGTGATGATCACATCTGCTGTAGTACACGCTTCTCGCAATGCGGCTTCAAGTGACGCAGGATCATCTTTCACTACGCCCATATCGATAGGCTCACACTGTGCTCGCACTAACATGCAATGGAGTGTGTAGCGGTTACTGTCATAGACGCAGCCTTCTTCAAGCGCTTGTCCTATCGAGCGCAATTCATCGCCAGTAGAAAAAAAAGCGACTCGTAATCGACGAGTAACAGCAATTTCGGCGATACCTAACGAAGCGATCAACCCGATGTCAGCGGGAGTGAGGCGTTTGCCTTGGCGCAGAGCGACTGATCCTGTGCGCAGATCTTCACCTGCCAAACGACGGTTGTCACCAGCGTTGACTTTGTTGGGTGCTATCGTGATCTGGTTCTCACGTGTATCGCTAACGTGTTCTTGTGCGATGACGGTATCGCAGCCGCGTGGAATGGCAGCACCTGTCATGATGCGTACGCATTGTCCGGCATGCACCTGCGCCAGATAGGGATGACCAGCATAGGCTTTACCGACGACGCTCAACTGCACTGGTTTATCGGACAGATCAGTTGCATGGAACGCGTAGCCGTCCATAGCTGAATTGTCATAGGAAGGAACGTTGATAGGAGATATCAGATCATGCGCAAGAACACGCCCCAGAGCTTGTTTCAATGGCAGGGCTTCGGTATCGCTTATGGGGATAATGCAGCGATCTATGACACGCTGGACGACCTCAACAGGTAAGTCTTGCGTGTCGTAGCCAGCCAGCAGGTCTGAGACGTTGGGTAGTAAAGATAGAGACATCCGCGCTTAGGCTTAGCCGCCAATGTAAGACATTTCGACTTTGCGATCGCTGCGCTTTAGTCCTTCGGTATGAATGGTGCGCAGTTCAGAATAACGGTCTTCACGTTTAGCCCACAAATGAGAAACAACCGCGGTGATTTCATCATCGCTGTGACCGTTGCGCATAAGCGCACGTAAATCATGGCCGCCGGTCGCAAACAGGCAAGTAAATAATTTGCCTTCAGTGGAAAGACGGGCGCGGTTGCAATCACTGCAAAAAGCTTGTGTGACGCTCGAGATGACACCAATTTCGCCGCTGCCATCTTTATAGCGCCAGCGCTCGGCGGTCTCGCCAGTGTAATTGGCATCGATGGCTTCTAATGGCATGGATTCGCTGATACGGCTGACAACGTCGGCCGAAGGAATGACTTCATCCATTTTCCAGCCGTTAGATGCACCCACATCCATGTATTCAATAAACCGCAGGATGACGTCGCTGCCTTTGAAGTGCCGTGCCATAGGAACGATTTCCTGATCGTTCATGCCGCCTTTAACAACCATATTGACTTTGATGGGACCTAGACCAACCTGGCTCGCAACGGAAATCCCCTCGAGTACATCGGTAACAGGGAAATCCACATCATTCATACGTTTGAAGGTAGCGTCGTCGAGCGAATCGAGTGATACCGTGACGCGCTTTAGTCCGGCATCCTTGAGTGACTGTGCTTTTTTTGCCAGTAGGGATGCGTTGGTTGTCATGGTCAGATCGAGCGGCTTGCCATCAGCGGTAGTGAGCACGGCCAGCATCTCGATTAATTTTTCTATATTTTTACGTAGTAGTGGTTCACCACCGGTGAGACGAATTTTTTCTACACCATGCGCAATAAAAATTTTTGCTATGCGGGTGATTTCTTCAAACGAGAGTAATGAGGTCTGAGGTAAAAATTGATAGCTGGTGTCGAATACTTCTTTGGGCATGCAATACACACAGCGGAAATTACATCTGTCAGTAACCGATATACGCAGGTCGCGCAGCGGGCGACCAAATGTATCCGACAGCAATCCTGTTGCTGGCGTGAGCTGTTCTGGAATAGTAGGCACGGCGTGCAAGTAACGCAGGTCGGCAACAGGAATAATACGTTCGGTCATGTGAGTTAAATACGCGGGTAATGCGGGTATTAGGCGGCCCAAACTTTGTGGGCTTACCACCAAGGAACGTAAGATACCACGAGGCCGGCGACAGCACAGGCGGCAATCAATCGTGCCGCACTGACTTTAAATCGCATGAGCGCCAGCGCTGCGCTAAGCGCGATGAGGAGTGAAACCCAATCCCACTGTTTGAGTGGTTGCGAAAAATGGATCACATGCTCCGCAAAAAAAATAGCCAGGCTGGTGATGACGCCCACAACAGCGGCAGAAATGGCCGTGAGTGGCGCAGTTAACGGGATGTTGTCGCGTGTGGCTTCAACTAAGGGCGCACCTGCCAAAATAAAGATGAACGAAGGCAGAAACGTAAAAAAAGTGGCAACCACGGCGCCCGCCGTACCTGACACAAATAGGGCGATGGGGCCAAACTGCGACATCGCAGTGAAAATCTCTTTAGTCCAGCCGCCGATGAAACCGACGAAGGCAACAATCATGATTAGTGGGCCGGGGGTGGTTTCACCCAAAGCCAAACCATCCATCATTTGTTCGGGAGTGAGCCACTGAAAAGTTGTTACAGCACCCTGATACACATAAGGTAAAACAGCATAGGCCCCACCAAAGGTGAGTAGTGCAGCCTTGGTAAAAAACCAGGCCATTTGCGAGAGTAGATTTTTTTCACCCAACAGCAAGTAGAGCGACGCTAATCCAGCGGCAGCGATGGCAACACCGATAAGCAAAATAAGGACGAGTTTGCGATGGCTATAAGCAGCATGCGGTGGCGGCGGTGTGTCGTCATCGATCAGGG
>JAULVH010000114.1:12523-13525 GCA_032111105.1 Burkholderiaceae bacterium
TGCTGGAAGGGTGGCCGCCACCTGGATGAAAAAATTCTGGTTTAATTCGGCCGCCCAAAAATCCTATGCACGCAGCCAAACCAATAATGAGAGGAAAAGGTAACTGCAATAGAGAGATAGATAAAAACGCTGCTACCGCGATGCTAATTAGCCAGTGATTTTTTAGTGTACGTGAACCTATGCGCCACGCTGCAGAGAGGACGATCGCCACAACAGCTGGTTTAATTCCGAACAGGATGCCAGCTACGACAGGCAAATCGCCAAAGGCAATGTAGAGCCAGGAAAAACCTATGAACATGAGCAGAGCAGGCAGCACAAACAAAGTGCCTGCCATGATGCCGCCCACAGTGCGATGCATCAACCATCCTATGTACACCGCCAACTGCATAGCTTCCGGTCCGGGTAGCATCATGCAGTAATTAAGTGCATGCAAAAAGCGACGTTCTGAAATCCAGCGTTTGCGCTCGACCAAATCCGCATGCATAAGTGCGATCTGACCAGTCGGGCCACCAAAGCTGATGCAACCTAGTTTTAACCAGTAGCGAAACGCCTCTGCCAGCGATACAGAGGCAGGAGGCTGCTGCGGTGTTTCTGAAGCGTCAGTTACATCGGTCACGATTTGGTGTGCGCTGGATTACATATTCGGATAGTTAGGACCACCGCCACCTTCGGGTGTTACCCACACGATATTTTGGGTGGGGTCTTTAATGTCACAGGTTTTGCAATGCACGCAGTTTTGAGCATTAATTTGCAAGCGATCACCATTGCCATCGTTAATGTATTCATATACTCCGGCGGGGCAGTAGCGTGATTCTGGGCCGGCATATTTGCTGAGATTAATTTCGACCGGTACCGCTGGATTTTTTAGCGTGAGGTGAGCGGGTTGATGTTCATTATGGTTGGTATTGGAGATAAATACCGACGATAGACGATCGAAAGTGAGCTTGCCATCGGGTTTGGGATAAGATCGGACGAGCGTCGGGTAGGGACAGAGTGTGGCGT
>JAULVH010000114.1:13535-18267 GCA_032111105.1 Burkholderiaceae bacterium
CTTGCCATCGGGTTTGGGATAGACGATAGGTTTACATTCGGCAGCAGGTTTGAGCATCTCATGATCAGCATGAGTATGGTGCAGAGTCCACGGAGCTTTGCCACGCAATACCAACTGATCAATTCCCACCATCAGCGCACCGGTATATAAACCTTTGCTCATCCAGGGTTTGAAATTGCGAGCCACATGCAGTTCTTCATGTAACCACGATTTTTCGAACGATGTGGCATAGGCGCTTAACTCGTCATGCGCACGATCATGGATGAGGGCATCAAATGCAGCGTCTGCTGCGAGCATGCCGGATTTCATGGCGGTGTGGCTACCCTTAATGCGACTTGCATTTAAAAACCCCGCATCGCAACCTATCAGTGCACCACCTGGAAAGGTGAGCTTGGGTAGCGATTGAATGCCGCCTGCGGTAATCGCGCGGGCACCGTAAGAGATACGTTTTGCGCCATCGAAAAACCCGCGTATAGCTGTATGCTTTTTGTAGCGCTGAAATTCTTCAAAGGGCGAGAGATAAGGATTTTGATACGCCAGGCCCACGACATAGCCCACTACGACTTGGTTATTTTCCAGATGGTAGAGGAACGATCCGCCGTAGGTATCCGAATCCAGTGGCCAACCGGCGGTGTGAATCACTAAGCCAGGCTGATGTTTGGCTGGATCGATTTCCCACAACTCTTTAATACCTATGCCATAGGTTTGCGGATCGCGACCTTCATCAAGTCGGTAAGCAGAAATGAGTTGTTTACCCAAGTGGCCACGCGCACCTTCTGCAAACAGTGTGTATTTAGCGCGTAATTCCATACCCAACTGAAATTCGCTAGTAGGATTGCCATCGCGATCGACACCCATATTGCCGGTGGCGACGCCTGCAACGGCGCACTTATCGTCATACAAAATTTCAGCAGCGGTAAATCCCGGGAAGATTTCTATACCCAGACTTTCTGCCTGCTGTGCCAACCAACGCACAACGTTACCTAGCGATATGACGTAGTTGCCATGATTTTTAAAGCAATCGGGCAGCATCCACTGAGGTGTGCTAGTGGCGCTGGTTTCGGTCAAAAAAAGAAAACGATCTTCAGTAACCGGAGTGTTTAGCGGAGCGCCACGCTCTTTCCAGTCGGGGAATAATTCGTTCATGGCGCGCGGATCCATGACCGCACCCGAGAGGATATGAGCGCCGGGTTCGCTGCCTTTTTCAAGGACGCATACCGAAATTTCTTTGCCCTGTTTTTCGGCGAGTTGCTTGATCCGTATGGCGGCAGAAAGCCCGGCCGGTCCGGCGCCGACTATGACGACGTCATAGTCCATACATTCGCGCGGGCCGTATTGCGTAAGAAAGGAGGGATTCTGGCTTGGATTCATAGCGTCGTCAGTGTAGGTGGTAGGCAGCGATTAGTGGTCAGCATTGTCAGGGATTTTGCGCTCCTGCGCTAGAGCGGTCGATCTGTTTTGGCCTGAATCATGTAATGATAGCGGCTTGGCCGGAAGTTGTCGGTTACAGGCGTTCAAATAACAATCTTAGGGAGACATCGTGGGCATAGAAGTAAATTTCGATGGCAAGGTAGCGCTGATTACCGGGGCTTCCAGCGGTTTGGGTGCGCGGTTTGCAAAAATTCTGGCTGAAGCGGGTGCCCAAGTGGTGTTGGCAGCGCGTCGTACAGAACGCTTAAAAGAATTACGGGCTGAGATAGAAGCCGCTGGTGGCGCTGCTCATATAGTGAGTTTGGATGTCACCGACTATGCCAGTATTAAATCAGCACTCGCGCATGCAGAGACTGAGGCTGGCCATATCGATATTTTGGTCAATAACTCGGGGGTGTCCACGACACAGCGTTTAGTTGACGTGACGCCGGATGACTATCAGTTCGTAATGGACACCAATTTGCGCGGTTCATTTTTTGTCGCGCAAGAAGCAGCAAAACGTATGATCATCCGCGCCAAAGCGGATCCTAGTCGCCAGCACCGCATTATCAATATCGCGTCAGTCGCGGGTCTGCGTGTGTTGTCACAGATTGGCGTGTATTGCATGAGCAAAGCGGGTGTAGTGCAAATGACTAAGGCCATGGCGTTAGAGTGGGGCCGCTATGGCATCAATGTAAACGCTATTTGCCCAGGCTATATAGAGACCGAAATCAACCGTGAATACTTTCGCAGCGAAAGTGGTCGCAAATTAGTTGACATGTTGCCGCGCAAGCGCGTGGGCCAGCCCGAAGATCTGGATGGCTTGCTTTTGCTACTGGCGTCAGATGAAGCGCGTTTTATCAATGGTGCCATCATGACCGCTGACGACGGTATGGCGGCATTCTGATGGATGCGGTGCCTGCTTACACTTTGGTGCACAGCGTGCGTATGCCTTTGCGCTGGGGCGATATGGACGCGATGGGGCATGTAAACAATACAGTTTATTTTCGCTACCTGGAGCAGGCACGTATTGAATGGTTTGAATCCATGGGTTGTCCGCCCGCGTTTTCTGGTATTGGCCCTGTCATCATCAGTGCTCACTGTACTTTTCTCAAACAGTTGCGTTATCCCGGTGATATCGACGTCTCCACATTGGTTGGGGAATTCGGTCGCTCTAGTTTTCATACTCGTCATGAAATTCGTCGAGTGGATGAACCCAACACACTGATGGCCGAAGGTGGCTCTAAAGTGGTGTGGGTGGACCAACGTATAGAAAAATCAGTGGCGCTCCCCGATGAAATGAGGGCACTGTTAGTCAAGCAGGTTGTTTGATTCTGAATAAAGTATGTTTATTTAGTCATAGGTCTATCAGACATAAGTAGTGATATCAGCTTAGTAATTTTTTACTGAGCTTTTTTTATGATCCGCTGCAATACCTGACTGTTTTTAGTTGGGCTACCGTGGCAGAATTGCATGTTCGATTTTTTGTTGAATTTTTCTTCAGCCTTTACGTTTTTCAGGAACACTCATGAAAAAGCTTTACCCAGATGCCGCGAGTGCGCTCGCAGGCGTCATAAAAAATGGTCAGACTGTTGCGGTGGGTGGTTTTGGTTTGTGCGGCATACCGGAAGCCTTAATTGCTGCCCTACGTGATTCGGGTGTGCAGGGTTTAACCGCCATTTCCAATAACGCGGGTGTTGATGGTTTTGGTTTGGGCCAGTTATTAAACACGCGTCAAATCAAAAAAATGATTGCTTCGTATGTAGGCGAAAACAAAGAATTTGAACTCCAATATCTTGCGGGTGAATTGGAGTTTGAATTCACGCCTCAGGGAACTCTGGCTGAAAAGCTGCGCGCAGGAGGAGCAGGTATTCCTGCTTTTTTCACACGCACCGGCGTAGGCACTCTGGTTGCAGAAGGTAAGGAATTGCGTGAGTTTGATGGTGAGACCTACGTGATGGAAAAATCACTCGTAGCAGATGTATCACTCGTTAAAGCGTGGAAAGCAGATCCGGTTGGCAATCTGATTTACCGCAAGACCGCGCGCAACTTTAATCCGAATGTAGCGATGGCAGGTAAAACAACCATCGTTGAAGTTGAAGAATTAGTCGGTATTGGCGAGCTCGACCCCGATGCAATTCATACCCCGGGTATTTTTGTTCATCGCATTGTGGTGAACGCCAATCCAGAAAAACGTATAGAACAACGCACGGTTCGTGCACAGTAAAGCGGAGAAATTACGATGGCATGGACTCGTGAAGAAATGGCCGCTCGTGCAGCGAAAGAACTGCAAGACGGCTTTTATGTAAATTTAGGAATTGGTCTGCCGACCATGGTGGCTAATTATGTTCCCAATGATATAGAAGTGTGGTTACAGTCTGAAAATGGCTTACTAGGTATTGGGCCATTTCCGACCGAAGATGCCGTCGATGCTGACTTGATTAATGCGGGTAAGCAGACGATTACGGCGATTCCTGGTTCATCGATTTTTAGCTCGGCGGATTCATTCGGCATGATACGCGGCGGTAAAGTGAATATTGCCATTTTAGGAGCGATGCAAGTGTCTGAGCATGGTGATCTGGCGAATTGGATGATTCCCGGAAAAATGGTCAAGGGTATGGGCGGCGCGATGGACTTGGTGGCGGGTGTGCAACGTGTGGTTGTTTTGATGGAACACGTGGCCAAAGCCAAAGATGGAAGCAAATCACATAAGCTATTAAAACAATGCACCCTGCCTTTAACGGGTGTGGGCGTGGTTGATCGCATCATCACCGATCTGGGAGTGCTGGATGTGACAGATCAAGGGTTGAAGCTGGTTGAATTAGCACCGGGTGTCACTAAAGAAGAGTTGATTGACAGCTCCGACTGCGAGATTCATTTTTAGATCTTTTTGGCTCTCGGTTCTGACGTATTTTGCAAACCCTAGTCCATCACCTGACTGGGGTTTTTTCTTTAGATGAACTTCTGGCTATGTCTACTGCCTCCGTTTAGCAACACGATGCACTAGCTGATGTACTTGCCTCTTACTACCCTGATTTTTCGCTCCTATTTTTGCGCATACTTGTTTCAGTAAAACGTGCAGCGCACGATTTTTTTGAACTCAACATAGAGGGGCAGCTCATCATGCAAAGATCTACAGGGAATCCTAAAGTTGATATCAACTCGACGTCTGCACCCACGACGACAGCCGATACCAACGCGAAATTACAAAACACGACAGAATCTGATAAGCGAAAAAAAACGAGCAAACCACCTTTGGTTAAAGAAAGGGAGCCAGCTTATTTACAAGATAATGAAACTAAAACGAGTAAGGTCTCTGGGT
>JAULVH010000115.1:0-7529 GCA_032111105.1 Burkholderiaceae bacterium
AATTTTATGGCGAGCCAGCGCAGCTGTGCGACGCGGGGCAAAGTAAATCAACGGGTTAGCTTGGCTTCTAACTCAAAAGACGCCTTGTTTTTTATTTAATCAGTGCTTCCGTAGCTCTCTCGTTATATTTTTTGGCTAACCTAAATAAACAAAGTTCATCACTGCTTGCAGACTTTAGCATTATTCACTTTCAAGCTAAGTTTTCTAAAGATCTTAAAAATTATATTGAATTGGATTACCAATAAGAATCCCCATTGAATCACCCATGCGTGACATTTTTGCAGATGAAGGCTCATGGTATTTTGATATTTAAACTACTCGCGCTTGGTTACACGGCTCAATGCATCCCTTCCCCTCTCTGCAAAATGTGCGCTTCAAAACGGCGATAGAAAGACTCCTCAAAAAATGATGATTTTATTAAAAATAATGGGTAGCCCGAGCGCTCAATTAGAATACGGCCTGCAATTAACATTTACATACAAACTTACCCAGTATAGATATACCCATGAAAACAAATAAAACAACATTAGCCGTACTGATCGCCAGCTGCTTTGTCGGCAACGCAATCGCACAAGAAACCAAAACACTGTCATCCGTCGTGGTGACAGCAACCCGGGTAGAGCAAGACAGCTTCGATTTACCTATGGCCATCGATAAGATCGAACAGTCCGCTATACAGGACAGCCAACTGCGTATGACGCTCTCAGAGAGCCTTGCACGCGTGCCCGGTGTCACCGCGCAAAATCGACACCAGATGGCGCAGGATCCACAAATATCATCTCGCGGCTTTGGCGCCCGTTCCGCTTTTGGTGTGCGCGGTATCCGCATTTATGTTGATGGCATTCCCTTGTCCATGCCTGATGGCATAGGCAATCCTGGCAGCATTGATCTCGACACGATAGGCAGCATAGAAGTTATGCGCGGCCCCTTCTCTGCCATGTATGGTAATTCCTCTGGTGGTGTGATTCAGATGTTCACCCGTGCTATACCTAAAACACCCGAAGTCAGCGGTGATGTGCTCTTTGGCAGCTTTGGTACTCGTCGTGAGTCCGTACAAGCCACGGGTACGCGCCAAGGTGTCGATTACCTGTTGAACTTCTCAAACTTTGAATCTGATGGTTACCGCGCCCAGAGCGCGAGCGAAAAACGTCAGGGAACCGCAAAGCTGGGAGTGCAGCTTTCCGATGACAGCAAGCTCACCACATTAATTAATTGGTTCGATCAACAGGCACAGGACCCAGGTGGCCTGACTTCGGCCAATCTGCTAACTAACTACCGGATGGCATCACCCAATAACATCGCTGCCAATGCCCGCGTTATACGAAGCAATTCACAAGTCGGTTTCAATTACGAAAAAATTCTCGACTCTCGCAACACGCTCAATGCGATTGCGTATTTTGGCCAGCGCGACAATACCCAATATCTGTCAACAGGTGGTGCTGCTGGTCGCGCAAGCGCGATTGCTCGTAATTTTTATGGCACCGAATTGCGCATGACTCATCGCGGCACCATGTTCGAACTTCCGTACACAGCTACGGCAGGCATCAATGTGGGCTTTATGGATGATGAAAGGACAGATACGCCAGCTACGGCTGGCGTAGTAAGCGGTGCAGCAACTCGCAATGAGACACAAAAAGCAAACAACATCGACCAGTATGTGCAAGGCTTGTGGTCTGTTGCTGAGCGTTGGGATGTGCATGCTGGCGTGCGACACACCCGATTAAAGCAGAGCGTTAATGATCGTCTGCCTACTAGCAATGGTAACGGCACAGGATCACTCAGTTTTGATAAGACCATACCCGTGATTGGCGCAATCTTCAAAGCGACTCCCGTGTTGAATTTTTATGCCAACGTGGGCAAGGGCTTTGAAACTCCCACGATGGTTGAGATCTCCTATAGCGACACTACCGGCAATGGTCCTAATCTGGGTCTAAAACCTTCTACCAGTACCAACGTTGAAGTCGGTAGCAAGTGGTTAGTCTCGGACAACACTCGCGCCAATATCGCTCTGTTTAATATAAACACCGAAAATGAGATCGTCACCAACGTCGGCGGTACGTATGCCACTTACCGCAATGCCGGCAAGACTACTCGTCAAGGTGCGGAGATATCAGCCGAGAGCCTGCTAGACAACAACATCTCTTTGTACGCTGCCTACACCTACCTCGATGCGACATTTGATACGGGCTCGAGCTTTAGCCCGGGCAGCGCTATTCCAGGTACTTACCGTTCACAGTTGTTCGCCGAGGCCGCATGGAAGTATCAGCCTATCGGTTTTCAGACCGCGCTGGAAATGCGCTACAACAGCAAGGTGTATGTCAATGACGCCAACACCGCTAGCGTAGGCGAGTACACCATCTTCAGCCTGCGTGGACAATTCCGCCAGCGTTTAAACGATTGGACGATTACCGAATACGCTCGTATCGATAATATTTTCGATGAAAAGTATGTTGGTTCGGTTCGAGTCAATGACGCCAACAGTCGTTTCTATGAGCCAGCACCGGGACGCAACTGGATTATGGGTATTAAAGCCACCCATAGCTTCTAAACATTAAGCTGTCCTATTGCTAAATAGCCCGCCACAAGCGGGCTATTTTTTTTCAGCCTGATAGCATCATGAACATGATTTTTTCTACTCCAGCATAAGAATCAAGTCTGGCCAGCTTCTTTTGTACCCCCATCCAGAACACCTACTTACAGCCCCTACCGATAACCAAGTGCGCATTTGATATAGATATTTTTGATCGTGCCTGTGTACTCGTTTATTTATAGTCGTATCTTGACCCATCGCAAAATTTTTTTAACACTAATTCATATACTGAATACTCTTTAAGGAGTGCAGTCATGAATGGTAGTTCACATAAGGTTCTTATCTGGGACCTGCCCGTACGAGTTATTCATTGGCTGCTAGTCATTTGTTTTTTTGGGGCTTACCTCACAGCTGAGATAGACGAGCTAAAAATTATTCATTTCACGCTTGGCTATACCTTGGCAGCATTAATTGTTGTTCGTATTGCTTGGGGATTTACAGGCACTGCGCATGCCAGGTTCATTAACTTCGTGCACGGCCCGCGGGCAATAATTCATTATCTAAAGTCTGTAATTCATCGCGAACATCCATCGGATGCCGGGCACAATCCGGCAGGAGCCTTGGCGATACTCGCTCTACTTTTAATAGGGTTGCTTGTTTCCTTCACAGGTTGGTCAACACTGCATGGCATGGTTGGTGAGTGGACGGAAGAAGCACATGAGGTTTTAGCGAACATTATGTTGGCTATCGTCTGCGTCCATATTTTCGCTGTGGTGGGAAGCAGTTTTCTGCATAAGGAAAATCTCCTTAAAGCCATGGTCACGGGCCAGAAAAAAGCTCAGGATAAGGATGCGATTGCTGGAACTAAACCGTTATTGGCAATTGCGTTGTTAATTGCGGTGCTGAGTTTTTGGGGCTATCAATACACGCATGTTGCTGAAGGCGGGATAGATGGAACAGTGGCATTAGCCGAAGACGACCATCACGAACATGAAGATTAACGGCTCCAATCCTATGTTGGTCTTTGCAAATTCAAACTGGTACAAGTGGCACATCACAACTTAGCTCTACCTATGCAAAGTGGTTTGAAAGGGCCTATTCATGGTACATTCAAAAATGATCTCAATAAAAGAATCAATAAAACACATTACAACAAACTCTGCGCGTTACACGCAGATTTCCCTGTTGCTGGCCGCCCCCCTATTTCTTGCCGCATGCGCTATGGAATTCATCAATGCCAAGCCCGCGCGCGAACTCAAACCACCCCCACCACTAGAAGGCAATCTGTATGCCGGCTGGCGCGTATTTCAGGATAAGTGCGCAAGCTGTCATAGCTCGGCAGCCACAGGAGGTGATCGCGCACCTGATCTGCTGCCTATCGTTCGTGACATGAATTCACGGCATTTCGCTGAATTGGTATTGAAGCGCTATGACCTAGGTTATGGCTTGGGCAAATCATCATCCGACCAATCAACCGTCGATACCCGCATAGAAGACATAGTGCGACTCAAAGAGCCGCCGATAGAGATGCCCGCATGGCAGGGTGAGCCAGCGGTAAATGCGCACGTCCTTGATCTGTACACCTATTTGATAGCGCGTTCTGATGGCCGCTTAGCTGCAGGACGTCCACCGCGGTAAATTTTTTCAACCGCATTGCCACTCACGCACACCACACCGCCTATACAGTCGTTTGACGGCGAACGCGTTGTTCTGCAACGCTAAAACGATGGGGTCATGACGCGGATAAATGGTTCGGTCGACCACCAAAGTGTCACCTACGTAAATCTCCCTACCTGTCATAGCGCCCCCACGCACCCGAAAAAGAAAAATTTTCTTTTTATTATTAATTAGGTGCTCATTGAGGTCGATGCGTTTTTGGCTGCTTTCAGCCGCAAGCGATCCAAAACCTCAATGAACTCTGGCTAAAAATTCAAGAGTAATGTGGGTACAGTTTGAATGGGAATGGGTTGCGCGCCTTGGCTGACGCTGTATTTTTATACAGTTATTTATGCTTGATACCCGATTGAACTAAGCAAAACATCGGTAAATACACCCTACACTTTTTAACAACAAAATGGGGATAGAGGTTTACAACCAGATGATTTTAAGTTTACAGTCAACTGATAATAAGTTTACAGTCAGGCCAGGATAAAATTACAGTCAGGCCAGAATAAGTTTACAGTCAGGCCAGAATAAGTTTACAGTCAGGCCGGAATAAGTTTACAGTCATCTCAACATTAGTTATCAATCACATGGCAAAGCCGTCAAAATTAGACTCATTGATTCAAACAGTCACTCAAGACGTGGTCGCTCATCCAAGCGACCTGACAAGGCATTACTCCGAGCGTTTGGGCATTTCTCGAGTCGCCGCAAACAAGTACATCAAACAACTGGAAGAGCAAGGCTGGATAGCGCGAAGTGGCCCTCCCACACGCCCTGTTTTTAGTCCGGGATTCAAAAGGCTGGTATCCAGGCGACACCTGCTTAAAAATCTCGAAGAGCATTTGGTTTTAGAAAAGGAATTTAGGCCCTATTTCAACCTGGCTCCCAACATTTTTAGCATTGCAAGTCATGGTTTTACTGAGATGCTAAACAATGCGATTGATCACTCCGAAGGTAAGGAAGTTTTTATACTCGCGCGCCAAGATCAACATTCTTTTTCGCTCATAGTCTCTGATGACGGCGTTGGGATATTCGCAAAAATTACCGAAAAATTGCATTTGCCAGATATGCGCCAAGCTTTATTTGAGTTAAGCAAAGGAAAATTGACCACGGATCCGGAAAGGCATTCAGGCGAAGGCGTATTTTTTACTTCACGTATGTTTGACCACTTTGAGATAAGTGCAAACGAATTGAAATTTCATCACGATGACGACTTCAAATTCGATTTACTAAATGAAGAAAAAGATATCTATACAGACGGAACAACTGTTTTTATGAGCATCGCTCTTGATAGCCCAAGAACAACGACTGACATTTATAACCAATTTACAAAAGCACCTGAAGATTTTGATTTTTCTAAAACAATCGTACCAATGAAACTAGCTCGGTTGGGTGAAGAGCAGCTTGTATCGCGATCCCAGGCTAAACGACTCATCGCGCGATTCGAACGCTTTAAGACAGTTATTCTTGATTTCTCTGGAATACAAGAAATTGGGCAAGCATTTGCTGACGAGCTGTTTCGCGTCTATGCCAACAAATTTCCTGGTGTTGAACTCATTCCCGAAAACATGACCAGTCAAGTAGAAAAAATGTGGCTACGTGCAGTTTCACCGCGAACAGAGTGACGTACAGGTAGCCAGCCCGGCTTGCTCCGAACGAAATTTAATCGCTCAACGCATCTGAAGCATCGATAGTTTGTCAGTTTGATTCCTACAGCAGTGAGTCTGATGGAAGCTTAGCTGCAGGACGTCCACCGCGGTAAATTTCTGATTTAATTTCTGATTACATCGGCAATTAAAAATACCCCCGCAGTGGTTCAGACTTAACTGAACTACTCCGTAAAAATACTTCCGTATTTCAAACGCAAATCTCCTTTTTGTACTTTGCCCGTACCGCCCACGGGCAACGACTGCACGAAAATCACTTCATCAGGAACCCACCATTTCGCTACACGTTGAGCAAGAAAATCTATGACCTCCTGCTTCTCCAGTGTTTTTTCAGGTTTGGTAACGATTAACAGTAATGGTCGCTCATCCCATTTAGGATGCTTCACACCTATAACTGCAGCCATGGCTACGCTAGGATGAGCAGCGGCTGCGTTTTCCAGGTCTATAGAGCTAATCCACTCTCCACCCGACTTAATCACGTCCTTCGTACGATCACGTATTTGCATCACGCCATCAGGGCTGATGGTGGCGATATCACCCGTTGGGAACCAGCCATCGACTAGCGCCGTGGTATCGGCCTTGTGATACTGCTCTACTATCCACTGCCCTCGTACCATCAACTCGCCTTGCGAGCTTCCATCTCTGGGCAGAGATTTTCCATTTTCATCAATGATCTTTAATTCAATACCAAATACAGATTTCCCTTGCTTGGCAATCAGTTCATGACGCTTATCTGCAGGCCAATCCATTTCGCTATCGTTTAAATTACTCATGGTCGCAACGGCGGTGGTTTCCGTCATACCCCAACCGTGGCGCACATCGACGTTATACACATCATTGAACTTGGTAATCAGTGCTCTGGGCATGGCTGAGCCTCCAACACCGGTTCTGCGCATCGTTGTAAATGTCAGATTATTTTGCTCCAGGTGTTGAACTAGACCCATCCAAATAGTAGGAACGCCTGCACTGATAGTGACTTTTTCTGATTCCATTAAGTCGTACAGGCTTGCACCATCCAGCTTGGGGCCAGGCAGAACCAACTTCGCCCCCGCCATCAAAGCGGCATAAGGCAAACACCAGGCGTTAATGTGAAACATAGGCACTACAGGCAGCACTGCTTCTTGTGAAGAAATGCACAGCACGTTAGGCTGGCACGCAGATAAAGCGCTGAGTGCAATTGCCCGGTGTGAGTAAAGCACACCTTTAGGATGACCCGTAGTGCCCGACGTGTAGCACAGAGCTGCGCCCAACTTTTCATCCAAGTTTGGCCAATGAAAAACTGCTTCATGCGCAGCAATCAGGTCTTCATAGTTTTTAACTTCTACACCTTCTACAGAAGGTGTATTTGCTTTATCGCTCAAACAAATCCAGTGCTTCACCTTGGAACACTGCGCAGCAACCGCTTTAACCAAAGGTGCAAAGCTGCTATCAAACAGTATCACTTCATCATCGGCATGATTAATGATGTAGGCGAGTTGATCAGGGTGCAGACGCGGATTACATGTGTGCATAACCATGCCACTGCCCGATACGGCGTAGTAGGATTCCAGATGCCTGTAGTTATTCCATGCAATCGTACCAACCACACTACCCACTTTAAGACCGAGGCTGGCTAAAGCATTCGCCAATTGTTTGGATCGATTGGCCATATCGGCAAAGGTATAGCGATG
>JAULVH010000116.1:0-1611 GCA_032111105.1 Burkholderiaceae bacterium
CTGACCATTCCAGCGTTTGTTCGGGCGGTGAGGCAAACATGGTGAATAGCCGTGCTGTATCAGCACCGTACTGGTCGATGATGGCTTGAGGGTCGATGCCATTGTTTTTCGACTTAGACATTTTTTCTGTGCCGCCGATATGCACCGGCTCGCCATCGGTTTTCAAGATGGCTGACACTGGACGACCTTTGTCATCCAGTTGCAAAACAACGTCTTCGGGATTAATCCAGATTTTTTTACCAGAAGGCTCTTCACGGTAATACGTTTCGTTTAAGACCATGCCTTGCGTGAGCAAGTTGGTAAATGGCTCATCAAATTTGATCAAACCAAAATCACGCATGACTTTGGTCCAGAAGCGCGCGTACAGTAAATGTAAAACAGCATGTTCAATACCGCCGATGTACTGATCCATCGGCATCCAATAATCATTGCGATCATCGAACATGGCATCGGTACTGCCGGGTGAGCAGTAGCGCATGTAGTACCAGGATGAATCCACAAAGGTATCCATCGTGTCAGTTTCACGTCGTGCAGCTTTGCCGCAACTGGGGCAATCGACGTTTAGAAATTTTTCATGCTTGTTGAGTGGGTTGCCGCTACCGTCTGGCACGCAATCTTCGGGCAATATAACGGGAAGATCTTTTTCAGGTACGGGTACATCGCCACACGAAGGGCAATGAATAATAGGAATCGGCGTACCCCAGTAACGCTGACGCGAGATACCCCAGTCCCGCAGACGGTAGGTAATTTTTTTCTCGCCCAAAGTTTTACCGGAGAGATCTGCAGCGATTGCATTCACAGCTTCCTGATAATTCAGTCCGTCATATTTTTCTGAATTAACACAGTGCCCGTGCTCTTTGTCGGCATACCATTCTTGCCAGGCATCGTCGCTATAGGTTTTGCCTTCGACGGCAACAACAAACTGTATGGGTAAATTATATTTTTTTGCGAAAGCGAAATCACGCTCATCATGCGCAGGCACACCCATAACAGCACCATCACCGTAGGTGATGAGTACATAGTTACCCACCCAGACATCAATTTGTTTACCAGTTAATGGATGGGTGACAGTAAGGCCGGTAGGCATGCCCTTTTTTTCCATCGTGGCCATATCTGCTTCAATTACGCTGCCTTGCTTGCATTCGGTAATAAAAGTGGCTAAGGCAGGGTTAGATAGTGCAGCATGTGTGGCCAGCGGATGTTCAGGAGCGACGGCGCAAAAAGTGACACCCATAATGGTATCGACACGTGTGGTGAAGACCCACATTTTTCCGTCACTGATTAATTCGCCTGCATTATTTTTTATCTGATGAGGAAAAGCAAAACGTACACCGGTCGATTTACCTATCCAGTTCGCTTGCATGATGCGCACGCGCTCTGGCCAGCCGGGTAATTTATTTTCTACGTGATCTAAGAGCTCTTCTGCGTAGTCGGTGATGCGCGCGTAGTACATAGGAATTTCGCGCTTTTCAATCACTGCACCTGAACGCCAACCGCGACCATCAATGACTTGTTCATTGGCCAGCACAGTTTGATCGATAGGATCCCAATTGACGGTGCCAGTTTTTTTGTAGACGATGCCTTTTTCCAGCATCTTCAAGAACAACCACT
>JAULVH010000116.1:1639-14644 GCA_032111105.1 Burkholderiaceae bacterium
ACCTTCATGTAATCGATGTTGGCGTAAGTCCATTGAGCAGGTGGCACACCATTGGCCATAGCTGCATTTTCAGCGGGCATACCAAACGCATCCCAACCCATGGGCATGAGGACGTTATAGCCGCTCATGCGCAGCTGACGCGCCATCACATCGTTGATGGTGTAGTTACGCACATGCCCCATGTGTAGCTTGCCCGAAGGGTAGGGCAGCATGGAACATGCATAGAATTTCTTTTTCTCGCGGCCTTGGGCATCGAGTGCATGTTCGACTACGGTGTAGGCATCAATTGCGCGCCAGTGATCTTGGGCCGCGCGTTCGACTTCGGCCGGGCTGTATTTCTCTTGCATGGCAGGTGTGTAGAGAGTCTAAAGTGAAGCAGGCCATTATACCGGCTGGTACCGCTCACACGGTACGGAAGGGTTGCCCAATGAATCAGCAGATAGGGTGGTCTATCGCTTTTATGCGGCGCATATGGGCTGGTGACGCACCAGCGGCTGTTTTAACCGCGGGTGGCTGTGGGCGTAATGTGAATTATTTGCCGGCGTTTTTTGGGTCGGTGACGAAGCCTATCTTCGTCAAGCCGCCGGTTTGCGCGGCAGCCATTACCTGAGCGATGACTTCATAGCGTGTCGATTTATCAGCCCGCAGTTGTAATTCGGGTTGAGGTTTTTTTTCTGCAGCTACTGCGATTCGTGAGTTCAGATCTTCGCTTGTGATAGCTGCATTGTTCCAAAATAGTTTGCCCTCGCCATTGATGGCCAAGGTAATCGTTTCAGGTTTTTCGGGTGCTGCCTGCGATTGCGCATTGGGCAGTTCGAGTTTGACGGCATGCGTAAAGAGCGGTGCCGTGATAATAAAAATTACCAATAGCACCAACATCACATCCACCATAGGTGTGACGTTAATGTCGGCCATCGGGCCTGCTTGGTTGTTTTCGTTAAATCCACCGAATGCCATGCTGATTTCTCCGCTATGAAGGATGATTAGCGCTTAGTGTGTACGCGGGTACCGGTCGTCAGGTGCGCATGCAGGTCATGAGCAAACGCATCAAGCTCAGCCAGCGTGACGCGGTTGACGCGCGTAAAAGCGTTATAGCCAAGCACTGCAGGAATGGCGACCACCAGACCAATGGCGGTCATGATGAGCGCCTCGCCCACCGGGCCAGCCACTTTGTCGATTTGTATGGTGCCAGCAGCTGAAACTGCAGCTAATGCATGGTAAATACCCCAAACAGTACCGAACAAGCCGATAAAAGGCGCAGTTGAACCCACCGAGGCAAGTAGGGTAAGCCCGCTTTCTAAGCGCGATGACACGCGATTAATTTGCTGACGCAGTGTGCGCGTGACTAATTCGCCGGGGTCTACGCTGGCATTCAACGACTGGCTTTTGGATTTGATATTGACAGCTTCGACCGCGTGGGTAGCCAGCGGTGCATACACATGCTCGGTATCGGCATGTTTGAGCAGATTGATTGCATCATCCATGGTGGGTGCATCCCAAAAGCTTTCGAGCACGCCAGCGCTTTTGCGTATGCGCCAGGATGTCCACGCTTTAGATGTAATGTAGTACCAACTGATGACGGACATCAGCAGCAACACATAAGCCACGGTGTGGGTGATGGCATCGCCTTGTGCCCAGTAGTGGGCCAGGCCGAGGGCAGGGTTCAGGTTATCGTTCATGTGAGCAGAGTTACCAGTAAAAGTTGGTTAATTTAATTTAAAAGTGTGCGGAGCAGAAAACCATTCATCTATGGGTTTGCCATCATTACCAGTGGATGGAGTAAACCGACAATTTTTGATGGCTTCTAGCCATGCCTGATCAAGCCGTGGGTATCCGCTACTGGATTTTAATTCGACATCTCCCGCTGTGCCGTCGCTCTTTACCAGCACTTTTACAACAACCGTGCCTTTTTCATTGAGCCGCTTGGACATGTTGGGATAGTGCGCTTCGCATGATCCTACGTACTGAGCGCTGGAACCCGATGAATTTTTTGCCGCCGCAGGCGCCGGAGCCGGAGCAGGTTTGGTTACCGCTTCCGTTGGTGGTGCAGGTGCTGGCTTGGGCGGTGCTTCTGGTGCTGTAGGCGCAGCAACAGGAGCGGGAGCCGCGGGCTTGGCCGGTTCTGGTTTCGGTGGTTCGGGTTTCGGCGGCTCGGGTCGCGGCTCGACTGCCTTGGGAGGCTCGGGCTTTACGGGTTCGGGCTTGGGCGGCTTAGGCAGCTCGGGTTTTTTAGGCTCGGGCTTTTTAGGCTCGGGTTTGGGCGGTGGTGGAGGGGGCTCTATTTTTTTGGGTGGAATTAACTCAATTTTTATAGGCGGCGTTTCTAGATCTTTATGAACGTGTTCCAGCATTCCCGATATGACGAGCAACACGAGCAGTACATGCAGCCCCATCGAGGTTGCAATAGAAATACTGGATTGCCGGGAAATCATCTCTGAAGCCGAAAAGTTTTTTACTGGGTTGAGTTGCGGCTTACCGCAACCCAAGCACGTCTTGCATATCGAACAGCCCGCTGGACTTGTTCTGCAAGAAGCGCGCAGCACGCAGGCTGCCGTGAGCGTAGGTGACTCGGCTCGATGATTTGTGGGTGATTTCTATGCGCTCGCCTATGCCAGCGAACAAAACAGTGTGGTCGCCCACTATGTCGCCGCCGCGTATGGTGGCAAAGCCTATAGATGACGGATCGCGCTCGCCAGTGACACCTTCGCGTGCAAAAACGCCGACTTCTTTCAGATCGCGGTCTAGTGCGGTGGCGATGACTTCGCCCATTTTTAGCGCAGTACCCGAAGGTGCATCAACCTTGTGGCGATGATGCGCTTCGATGATTTCGATGTCATAGCCGTGCGAAAAACTCTTCGCAGCTAATTCTAATAATTTCATGGTGACATTCACGCCGACGCTCATGTTGGGCGCAAACACGATGGCTGTTTTTTCCGCTGCATGAGCAATGGCTGCTTTGCCGGCGTCATCAAAGCCTGTGGTGCCGATAATCATTTTGATGCCGTGCGCCGCACAGTACTCAAGGTGCTTGAGGGTACCCTCAGGACGGGTAAAGTCAATCAAATACTCAGCATTAGCCAGGCCCTTGGCCAGCTCGGATTCTATGAGTACGCCTGTCGGCTGTCCTAAAAAGCTGGCAGCGTCAGTTCCCAAGACGGCCGAGCCTGGCAAATCGAGTGCGCCAGCCAAGGCTGACTGATCATCGGCAAGGATGGCTTCAATCAGCATATGGCCCATACGCCCCGAGGCGCCTGCAACGGCGATCTTGATGGATTTCATGGCGTGAGTATTCAGAGTTTTATTTTATTTTTTGGGTAGGGCAAGTTGATTGAGGTAGTCTTTTTCTTGCGGCAGATCGCCGCCCTCAAAACGTTGAACCCGACCTTCATTGAAGAATATGGAGACATGGCTGGTGGTGATTTGACCATCGCCGCGTCGCATACGAAATGGATAATCCCATCGCTGACCATGAAATATATCGGTAAGTAGCGGTGTGCCCATGACAAAACGAACTTGTTCGGGTGTCATGCCCACTTTGAGCTGCGACACCATTTCTTTCGAAACGAAATTGCCCTGCTGTACATCGGCGCGATAGATGGGCAAGACACCAAAGAGTTTTTTCGATTGCGAGGTTTGAACTATCCCTGATTCAGCAGGCGCTGCGGCTTGATCGCTAGCGGCCTTACTGCCAAAAGGGTTTAGAGCGCAGCCGCCAAGTACGAGCGCGCCGCTAACTAAAGCAATGGCGGCCATCAATGACGTAACTGACTGATTGGGCGTGTGCTGCATGAACTTCATAGAAGGTGCTTTCGTTGAGCGCGATAGACAAACGCTATATGATAAAGCAGTTCAAGTTAAATAAGCGAAAACATGCCTACCAAACCTGCCGATCTGAAGTCCAGTGGGCTCAAAGCCACTCTGCCCAGGCTAAAAATACTGGAGATTTTCCAAAATAGCAGCGTACGGCATCTATCCGCTGAGGATGTTTATAAATTGCTACTGACTGATAGCCTGGATGTGGGACTGGCAACGGTATATCGGGTTCTGACGCAGTTCGAGCAAGCCGGCTTACTAAGTCGGCATCACTTTGAGTCGGGTAAGGCGGTCTTTGAGCTCAACCAGGGCTCCCACCATGATCACTTGGTGTGTCTCGATTGCGGATTGGTGGAAGAATTTTACGATGAAGAAATCGAGCGTCGTCAGCACAGCATTGCTCATGACCGTGGTTTTACTTTGGCCGAACACGCGTTGGCTCTGTATGGCAATTGCACCAAAGAGGCGTGCCCGCATCGCCAGTAATACCTGCACATGACCGCGCTGGCGGCCAGCGCTGTGTGTTTTAGGAGTGCGACAGTGCGCTGGAAAGCAGGCGAGCAGTGATGTCAACGATAGGAATGACGCGCTCGTAGGCCATGCGCGTAGGCCCAATAACACCGAGTGTGCCCACGATTTTCCCGTTGTATTCATAGGGAGCGGTAACAATACTCATATCTTCCAGTGGCACCAGATGCGATTCGCCACCAATAAAAATCTGCACGCCACTGGCATTGCTTGAAGAGTCGAGTAAAGCGGCCAGCCCGCTCTTGTGCTCGAAGATATCGAATAATTTTCGCAGCGAGCCCATGTTAGATGAAAGCTCGTCTATGGAAAGCAGATTGCGCTCACCTGAAATAACGACGTCTTCTGTGTCGTCGCTCATGGCGTCGGTACCGGCCTCAACAGCGGCTTGCATAAATCGCATCATGTCGTTATGTATTTCGCGTAACTCTTCTTTTAGCTTGATACGTACAGCATCAAACGACAATCCCGCATAATTTTGATTGATGTAATTAGCTGCTTGCACCAGTTGATTGGGTGCGTAATCGGTGTCAGTCAGCAACAAACGGTTTTGCACGTCTCCGTTGGGCGCGACGATGACTAACAAAATACGTTTTTCCGAAAGACGCAGGAATTCGATTTGCTGAAACGTCATTTCCCGACGCGGTGACAGAACCACACCAGCAAAATGCGACAAGGAAGAAAGCACCTGGGCTGCGCTGGCTATAATTTTTTGTGAGGATGCGCCGGCGTGTAGCCGGGATTCAACCGCGCTTTCATCGATGGTTTGTACTGTCAATAAACTATCGACAAACAGGCGGTAGCCGCGTGGCGTGGGAACCCGACCGGCCGAGGTATGCGGGCTGGCTACTAAACCCAGCTCTTCCAGGTCCGACATGATGTTGCGTATGGTGGCAGGAGACAGGTCCAGGCCAGAAATTTTCGCCAAAGCGCGAGAACCTAGCGGTTGTCCGTCCGCAATGTAGCGCTCCACCAGTGCTTTGAGTAGGGTTTGTGCGCGAATATCGAGTTGCATGTCCTCATTCTAACTAGCCAAGGCTCCTGACGCCAGCATCCTGCACTCCAGCAGCAAAATTGTTTCTCTAAGATAGTGCATAAGTTGAGGCAGCAGCGCAGCCCGTGTGCGCATAGGCGACCAGTTTGTATCCAGTTATGGTCTAATCCGGGGCATGTCTGTCGCAACTACTACCTCTGCTCGTCGATTTACTACGGTCGCCATCATCGGGAAACACGGTGAAGTGGGCGCCAGCAGCAGCGCATTGGGTGAGCTGGCAGATTTTCTTGAGCATCGCGGTCTTCGCGTGGTGATTGAGTCGGCAACGGCTAAAGACTTTGGACGCAGCAATCTGGTCACGCTTGAATTAGCGCAAATTGGTCGTGAGGCGGATGTAGCGATAGTGATAGGCGGTGATGGCACGATGCTGGGCATTGCTCGCCAGCTAGCCCCGTTTAATGTGCCGCTGATAGGTGTCAATCAGGGACGTTTAGGTTTCATGACGGATATTGCCTTTGAGCGCATGCTGCCTGTCTTGAGCGATATGCTCGACGGCAAAATGGAATCAGAGCGGCGCACATTGCTGGAGGGTGTAGTGCATCGTCAGGGTAAAGAAATTTTTAAAGCGGTTGCGTTTAATGATGTGGTTGTTTCTCGCGGAGCCGGAGCGGGCATGGTGGAGTTGCGTGTAGAGGTCGATGGCCACTTCATGTACAACCAACGCTCGGATGGTTTGATTATTTCTACGCCCACGGGTTCGACTGCTTATGCATTAGCCGCAGGTGGGCCTATTCTCCATCCCGAGTTGGGTGGCATAGTGCTGGTTCCGATTGCACCTCACGCGCTATCTAACCGCCCGATTGTGCTCTCTGATAATTGTGAAATTGTGATTGAACTAGCCAGTGGCCGTGATTGCAGCGTCAATTTTGATATGCAGTCGCTAACCAGCCTTTATCATTATGATCGCGTTACTGTTCGTCGTTCTGCGCACAGCATAGAATTTTTGCATCCCCAAGGATGGAGCTATTACGATACTTTGCGCGAGAAGTTGCATTGGAATGAATATCCCTCCGTACTTGGGCAGCTAAAATAGTATCCCCAACACGTTTAGTATTAGTACTCGTTATTTTTTCTCCCACTACCCATGCTGCGCACACTCATCATTCGTGATTTTGTAATCGTTGATGCGATCGAGATCGAACCACCTGCGGGTTTTACCGTATTCACAGGTGAAACGGGCGCTGGAAAATCCATACTGATTGATGCCTTAATGCTGGCCTTAGGCGGTCGTGCAGATGCCAGCGTAATCCGAGAAGGTGCATCTAAAGCAGATATAGCAGCTGAATTTACCGGCGAATTCGATCCCGCTGTAGTGCATTGGCTGGAAGAGCATGAATTTACTGCTGAAGAAGGTCAGTTGCTACTAAGGCGAGTCATTGATAGCAGTGGACGCTCTAAAGCCTTCATCAATGGCATTACTGCTACCGTTACCCAGTTGCGTGATGTCGGTGAGATGCTGGTAGATATTCATGGTCAGCATGCACATCAATCATTAGTAAAAGCAGATGCGCAGCGAGCTTTGTTAGATGCGCATGCAGGATTGACCGACGACGTTACCAAGGTTGCACAAGCATTTAAAAGCTGGCGTGCGGTCACTAAGCAACGCGAGGAATTTGAGCGTGATGCGAAAAATGTTTTACTCGAGCGTGAACGTCTTGAATGGCAAGTCGGCGAGTTAGAAAAATTAGCTGCGCGTCCTGGTGAATGGACAGAAGTCAGTAATGAACACAGCCGACTCTCTCACGCCGCCAGCTTAATCGAGGGCGCGCAAAACGCTCTTGAGCTGCTATCTGAATCAGAGTCCACCCCTATGTTGACGCAGCTATCATCGATTGCGCAAAAATTAGGAAAGCTGGCTGATATCGACGACAAACTTAAGGTCGTCATGGACGTGCTGGAGCCGGCTCGCATACAGCTGCAAGAAGCGGTGTATGCACTCAATGATTATCTGGGTCGTATAGAAATGGACCCACAACGTTTGCGCATGGTTGAGTCACGCCTTGAAGCACTGCATTCAGCATCAAGAAAATTTCACGTCAAGCCAGAAGATCTGCCTACCGAATTCATCGCCTTGTCAGAGCGTTTGCATCAACTTGCCGATGCGACTGATTTGGACGCGTTGCGCGAGCACGAAGAAAAATTACGCAAAGCCTACTTAACACTGGCCACCAAACTATCGAAAGCACGCGCTAAGGCAGCTACCTCATTGTCATCAGCCGTCACGGCTGCCATGCAAGAGCTCTCTATGTCTGGCGGACGATTTGAGGTGGCATTAAATCCCATCGAGCCTGCAGCCTATGGCAGTGAACAAGTTGAATTTTTAGTCGCTGGTCATGCAGGTACTACGCCTCGTCCTTTAGCTAAGGTTGCCTCGGGTGGCGAGCTGGCGCGTATAGCCTTGGCTATTTCAGTGATTGCCTCTAGCGCTACGAGTACGCCGACCTTAATTTTTGATGAAGTCGATAGCGGTATCGGTGGCGCAGTGGCTGAAGTCGTCGGCCGTCTGCTAAAACGGCTGGGGCACGACAGACAAGTCTTGTGCGTGACCCACCTGCCGCAGGTAGCGAGTCAAGCGGGTCAGCATTTCCAAGTTAGCAAGGGAGCGACTTCCGATGGGCGTACGGTGTCCCGTATTACGCCGCTATCGGCGGCAGAGCGCGTTGAGGAAATTGCGCGTATGCTCGGCGGCCTGGAAATTACGGCAACTACGCGCAAGCATGCTCGCGAGCTGTTGGCATCCTGAGCATAGAACAGAAAGGCGTTATTCATGGGCTTCAACTCAGAACCCTCGTATCGACATGGCAGTGTAAGTAAAACCTCAGTGGTGCTGGCTAATTTAGGCACTCCGGACGCTCCAACGGCTGCGGCTGTGAAGGTCTATCTGAAAGAATTTTTATGGGATCCGCGCATCGTCGAGATTCCGCGTCTGCTGTGGTGGATTATCTTGAACGGTATTATTTTGCCGTTTCGTTCACGCACATCGGCTGAAAAATATGCGTCGATTTGGACTGATCAAGGCTCACCTTTAAAAGTACATACCGAACGTCAAGCCGAGGCATTGCAGTTAGCACTCGATGCGCGCGGACATGCACTGCGCGTGGTGTACGCCATGCGTTACGGCAATCCGAGTTTGCCCAGCATATTAGAGCAACTGAAAGTTGAAGGCTGTGATCGCATCTTAATTTTGCCTGCCTATCCGCAGTATTCAGGGACGACAACAGCGTCGATATTTGACCGGGTGTTTTCCCACTACACACAAATTCGTAACGCGCCTGAACTTCGTTTTATCAAGCATTACCATGATGATGATGCCTATATAGATGCACTTGCCGCAACCGTGCGTGCGCACTGGGAACAGCATGGCAAGCCCGATAAGCTGGTCATGAGTTTTCATGGCGTGCCTAAGCGCACTCTGATGTTGGGCGATCCGTATCACTGCGAGTGCTACAAAACAGCGCGTTTGGTGGGTAATAAATTAGGCCTGTCCAAAGAGGATTATCTCGTTACGTTTCAGTCGCGCTTTGGTAAAGCAGAATGGCTACAGCCGTACACCGCACCCACCCTAGTCGAGCTGGGGCAAAAAGGGGTGGGCAGGGTGGACGTTATCTGCCCAGGATTTACCAGCGACTGCCTGGAAACACTCGAAGAAATTTCTATGGAGGCGCGCGAAGATTTTATCGGCGCCGGCGGCAAGGTTTTTCACTACATTCCCTGTTTGAATGAACATCCGCAGTGGATAGATGCCATGGCCGCCTTAGTCGAGCGGCACACTCAGGGGTGGCCCATCAGCGCCGACCCAGAAGCCCACGAGCGTTTGCGCAGGGATGCCGATATAGGCAGGCAGCGCGCTTTGGAGCTAGGCGCGGCTGATTGATAAAACGCTAGAGTTTTGACGAATCGGGGGCCGTAGGCCCCCTTTTTTATAGGTATCTCTGCAGACTGACTTGAAATGCCAGTCTTGATCCCCATATAACTTTTAATGTTATTGCAAGTTATTGATTTAGTTGGAGAAATTATGAGTCAAACAGAATCTCAGCCCGGTCAGCAGCAGGGTCAGAATGAGCAAGAAACACCAAAAATGGCACAGGATGCCCCTACCATTACGCCAGATCAATTAGCCCAACAGGCTATGGAAGGCGGTTTGGATTTGGGTGCCCGCCTAGCTGAGGCCGAGAGCAAGCTGGCCGAAATGCAGGACGCATTTTTGCGGGCTAAAGCGGATGCTGAAAATATACGTCGGCGCGCTCAGGAAGATATCTCTAAGGCGCACAAGTTTGCTGTTGAGGGTTTTGCCGAGTCCTTGTTGCCCGTAAAAGATAGTCTGGAGATGGCTCTTAAGCTTGAAGCACCCTCTATAGATTCTCTTAAAGAGGGCGTGGATATGACCCTAAAGCAGCTGGCCTCTGCCTTTGAGCGAAATCGCCTGGTCGAAGTCAATCCGCTGCCTGGCGAGAAACTCGACCCTATGAAACATCAGGCCATTTCCATGGTCGCTGCTGAGCAGGAAGCGAACACGATAGTGAGTGTGCTGCAAAAGGGTTACATGATTTCTGATCGCTTATTGCGCCCGGCGCTAGTTACGGTATCTCAGTAGTTTTTGGCATCTTGAAACCTGAGCTACTCGCCACATATACGAATTATCGACAGATTTGATTCAACAAACAGTCATTTAGTTTTAGTTATTTAAGGAAAATATCATGAGCAAGATTATTGGCATTGATCTGGGAACGACCAATTCCTGTGTTGCCATCATGGAGGGTGGTCAACCCAAAGTCATAGAAAATTCGGAAGGCGCGCGTACCACGCCGTCTATCATCGCGTATCTGGAAGACGGTGAAATTCTCGTTGGTGCACCGGCTAAACGCCAGGCAGTGACCAATCCCAGAAACACGCTGTATGCGGTTAAGCGACTTATAGGTCGTAAGTTCGATGAAAAAGAAGTGCAGAAAGACATTAGTCTGATGCCTTATGAAATCATGAAAGCCGATAACGGCGACGCGTGGATTGCAGTACGCGACAACAAACTCGCGCCTCAACAAATTGCCGCAGAAGTCCTGCGCAAAATGAAAAAAACGGCTGAAGATTATCTCGGTGAAGAAGTCACTGAAGCCGTCATTACCGTACCTGCTTACTTTAACGATGCTCAGCGTCAGGCGACTAAAGATGCTGGCCGTATTGCTGGCCTTGAAGTCAAACGTATCATTAACGAACCTACCGCAGCAGCTCTGGCCTTTGGTTTGGATAAGAGCGGCAAAGGCGATCGCAAGATTGCAGTCTATGACTTGGGTGGTGGTACGTTTGACGTATCCATCATTGAGATCGCTGATGTCGATGGTGAGATGCAGTTTGAAGTGCTATCAACGAACGGTGACACCTTCCTGGGTGGAGAAGACTTCGATCAGCGCATCATCGATTTTATTATTGATGAATTCAAAAAAATTAATGGCTTAGATTTATCAAAAGATCCTATCGCATTACAACGTATTAAAGCTTCCGCTGAGCGTGCAAAGATAGAGCTGTCATCGTCGCAGCAGACAGAAATCAACGAGCCTTACATTGCGATGGCTAATGGTGCACCTATGCACCTTAACTTGAAGATGACCCGCGCTAAGCTCGAGTCCTTAGTTGAGGAATTGATTTCCAAGACTATGGAGCCTTGCCGTATCGCGATTAATGATGCAGGTGTAAAAGTCTCCGAAATCGACGATATTATTCTCGTTGGCGGTATGACTCGTATGCCTAAGGTGCAGGAGAAAGTAAAAGAGTTCTTCGGCCGCGAACCACGCAAAGATGTCAATCCTGACGAAGCAGTTGCCGTTGGTGCAGCTATTCAGGGATCAGTACTTTCTGGTGATCGTAAAGATTTGTTGCTGCTGGATGTGACACCGCTGTCGTTGGGTATCGAGACCCTGGGCGGAGTGATGACCAAGATGATCAAGAAAAACACGACTATCCCTACGAAATTTAGTCAGGTTTTTTCTACTGCGGAAGATAACCAGCCGGCGGTGACGATTAAGGTTTATCAGGGTGAGCGTGAGATGGCCACGGGCAATAAGAGCTTGGGTGAATTTAATCTCGAAGGTATTCCTCCTTCGCAGCGTGGTACGCCCCAGATTGAAGTGACATTTGATATCGATGCCAATGGCATTTTGCATGTGGGTGCAAAAGACAAAGCTACAGGTAAAGAAAACAAAGTCACCATTAAGGCGAACTCTGGACTCACTGAAGATGAGATACAACGTATGGTGCGTGATGCAGAAGCCAATGCTGAAGAAGATAAACGCTTAAAGGATTTGGCTGAAGCGCACAACCAGGGCGATGCTTTAGTTCACTCGACGCAAAAAGCGTTGACTGAGCACGGTGATAAGCTCGAAGCAGGTGAGAAAGAAAAAATTGAAGCGGCTATCAAAGACTTAGAAGAGGCGCTCAAAGGGACTGATAAAGCAGTCATTGATGCCAAAGTCGAAGCACTATCAACAGCCTCACAAAAGCTGGGTGAAAAAGTGTATGCCGATATGCAAGCGCAGCAGGCAGCGTCAGGTGCAGGTGCAGGTGCTGCCTCCGGCGAGGCTGGCGGTGCTGCAGGTGCTAAGCCCGCCGACCATGATGTGGTCGACGCGGACTTCAAGGAAGTAAAAGACAAATAATTTCTTCCCCCGTTATGCAGTGTGTTTGCATAGACGCCGCCGGGCTGGAGAGCCGCAACGCCTCCTGCCCGGTTTTTTGCATGGATAATTGAGATGGCTAAACGTGATTTTTACGAAATACTAGGCGTAGCTAAAAACGCGTCAGATGAAGAGATCAAGAAGGCGTATCGCAAGCTTGCGATGAAACACCACCCTGATCGTAATCCTGACAGCAAGGGCGCTGAGGATAAATTTAAAGAAGCCAAGGAAGCCTACGAGATGCTTTCCGACGCCCAAAAACGGGAAGCCTATGATCGTTATGGTCATGCCGGCGTCGACCCGAATATGGGTGGAGGTGGCGGATTTGGTGGTGCGGGTGCCGGTGGTTTCTCTGATGCGTTTGGCGATATTTTCGGCGATATTTTTGGTGGCGGAGCAGGCGGCCGCGCGCGTGGCGGCCCGCAAGTGTATCGAGGTGCCGATCTACGCTACAACTTAGAAATCTCACTAGAGCAGGCGGCAAATGGTTTTGACACCACGATACGCGTTCCTGCCTATAGTGAATGTGATACCTGCCATGGTTCGGGCGCCAAACCTGGAACCGCACCCACTACGTGTGGAACATGCGGCGGTCATGGACAAGTTCGTATGCAGCAGGGTTTTTTCAGTATTCAACAGACGTGCCCGAAGTGTCATGGCACAGGAAAAGTGATACCCGATCCGTGTACTGCGTGTTCCGGTGCGGGCCGCATGAAGCGCAACAAGACCCTGGAAGTAAAAATTCCAGCAGGTATAGATGACGGCATGCGCATACGCTCCACCGGTAATGGTGAGCCTGGCATGAATGGTGGTCCGACAGGCGATTTGTATGTAGAAATTCACATAAAGAAGCACGCCGTTTTTCAGCGCGATGGCGACGACTTGCATTGCGAAATGCCGATCGCATTTGCGCGTGCCACCTTGGGCGGTGAGATAGAAGTGCCAACC
>JAULVH010000116.1:14654-17856 GCA_032111105.1 Burkholderiaceae bacterium
GTGTCGTTTTCGGTACCCGAGGGCACTCAAACCGGAAAAACATTCCGTTTGCGCGGCAAAGGTATTAAGGGAGTGCGCTCGGGCATAGCGGGCGATTTATTTTGTCATGTACTGATAGAGACGCCCGTAAAACTCACCGAAAAGCAGAAAGAATTGTTGATGGAGTTTGATAAGCTCACCGAAGCAGGTGGTGCCAAGCACAGTCCTCAAAGCAAATCGTGGATGAATAAAGTAAAAGAATTTTTCGAATAAATCGCCGTACGCTCCCCGTACTCCACACATACACACACACAGCGTTCTTGCGAACACTGTGTGTGCTGATCCCGCAGCAGTTCTTCGCCTGCATAAGAAACATTACTGACCATTACAACTAATCTGCGAAGGTAAGCCAGCACATTGACGTAGTGGCTTGCAACAGCATTGCCTTTGCCTCATGACAGGTTGTCAAAATTGATTGTTACTTCGATTTGACGACGTTCGTTAGTAGAGTCCACGACAGATAGAAATTCCTCAATCGCTTGAATTGAGAAATCTCAGTCGTTGGATCGGGGCAAAAGTCATCATGAAAGAATTTTTTTCGCAATCTTACCTATCACAGCTTATTTACCGATACGTAAGAGAAAAAAGAGATAACGAATTCGAACAAGCTCTGGTGCGAGTCTTGATAGGTCTGGTCTTAATCTATTACTTTAGAAAATCAGGCTTCGATCTGCTCGGAGAGGGGTCAGCAACTAATCTCAATCTGGTATTTGTACCTTCCTTATTTGTCATTGCGGCTGTCTCCATGGCAGCGTGTGTGTATCTATGGCCTGGTGAAAAACATATCAGGCGTATCTTATCCATAGCGTTAGACGTTACGCCCTTAACTTACTTGCTTCTCATCGGCAATAGTCATGCTGCGCCACTGTGTTTTTTATATCAATGGATAGTGATTGGCTATGGATTTCGATTTGGAAGGACGTATTTATTTATTGCATTAGCGTTAGCGCTCATGGGATTTGGCGTAGTAATACTTACGGCGTCCTACTGGCAGCAAGAAACAGCTCTGGCTAAGGGTTTATGGTTGGGTACCTTGCTCATATCTATCTATTCAAGTACGTTAATCGGCCGTCTATACAAAGCATTGGACCGTGCTAAAGAAGCCAATATTGCTAAGAGACAGTTTGTTTGTTCGGTTAGTCATGAATTAAGAACGCCGCTAAATGCCATCATAGGCATGATAGATCTGATGCGGAGTACACATCTCGATCGTGAGCAGATAGAAATGTTGGATTGCCTCACATCTACATCACAAGTCATGCTGACTCAAATAGAAGATGTATTAGATTTTTCAAAAATAGAAGCTGGAAAAATGTCAGTCGAATCTGTGGAATTCGATTTGTACAAAATCATACAAAGCATATTAGATATTTTTCGATACCGCATAGAGCCATTCCAAATACATCTCAGTCATAGCATCGCTGCCGATGTGCCTTTTAAAATACGCGGAGATCAGCATCATCTGCGTCAAATTTTAGTAAATTTAATTGGTAACGCAGTTAAATTTACTGAACAAGGAAGAATCTCCCTGGGTGTTAGTCTCGTATCAAATACGCCGGATACTGTTCGCTTACGATTTTCTATAAGAGATACAGGTATAGGAATTCCAGCCAGCGCACAGGGGAAAATATTTGAAAGTTTTACCCAGGCTGATGAATCCACCATAAGGCGATTCGGGGGCACTGGGCTGGGTACGACTATTTGTAAACAATTAGTAGAACTAATGGGAGGGAAAATAGGTTTTAGCAGTATTCAGGGAGAGGGTAGTGAATTTTGGTTTGAAGTTGAATTTGGTACAGATGGTAATTCACTAGCAGCCTCACCAGAACTTTCGGTTAACGTAATTCGCGCACTAGTACTTAGTCCGTTAAGAAATCAAAGCGATTTAAGTTCGCAAATATTCGATGTCTGTGGAGACTACCCAGAAAATACGGTAAGTCCCGAAGAAACAGCCGATTATCTAGAGCAATCTGCTCTGGCAGGTAAGCCCGTGCGGCTTATCTTTATTGATGAGCCCGTTGCGTATGGAGAGACTCTCCAAGAGTACATTCACAGACTTCTTAATCTCACGCGACGAATACAAAAGACTCATTCCCATGGAAAGATAACCTGCGTACTGGTCACCAAAGATGATCACGTGGTTAAAGGTCTGGAAAATTGCCTTGAACTAGCCGGCTTGTATTCCGTAATAAAACTTCCCGTAGTACGTAATTCGTTAATCCATGTGCTACATGGACACTTGATAAATTTGACGCATAGTCATATCGGTATACATTCATCGTCATCAGATTCAAATTCGAAATCATCAGTAACAAAATTAACACCATCAGTATCTGAAAATGGTGATGGGTACAAAATTCTTGTCGCAGAAGACAATCCTACCAATCGTAAAGTTTTACAAAAAATTCTGGAAAGAGCAGGGCATCACTGTACGTTAGTTAAAGATGGTGATGAGGCATTAGATCTCTTAGAGAAAAATTCATTTGATGCCATGGTGCTCGATATGAATATGCCTACGATGCAGGGTACAGATGTTGCGCGTTTATTCAGGCTTATGCATGGTAATGCAGCTGATTTTCCTATCATTATGTTTTCTGCGAACGCAACTCCAGAGGCAAGGCAAGAAAGTTTAGATGCGGGAGCTAATGCCTTCTTGGCCAAGCCGATACAGATAGATATTTTCTTGCAAACATTAGATAGCCTGGTTGAAAAATTTCATGCCATCCATCCACCCCTCCTCAAGTTAAAGACTATGTCTCGGGCTAGAGCTGTAGTTTTAGCCAGGCCGAATGAGCCTATTTTGAACATACAAGCCCTGAGCGATTTAGAGCATGTAAGTAAAGATAAGAAATTTCTCGATGATTTAATTATTGAATTTATTGTTGAAAATGGAAATTATTTGGATTCGTTAGAGAGAGCGTTAAACGCAGGAAATCAGGAACAATTTAAAGAGATAGTGCATGCAATCAAAGGTTCATCTTTAAGCATAGGTGCAGTTTCATTAAAAATGATTTGCCGGCGGTTAGAGAAATTACGGAAAATTGATATAGAAACTTATCCGGAAGAAATTTTGCAGCAGCTGCGACATGCCTTTGGTTTGTTGTGTGAGCAATTGGAAGATTATCGTCAGCAAAGACTTAATTTTTTAGAAGCAATATAACTG
>JAULVH010000117.1:0-3803 GCA_032111105.1 Burkholderiaceae bacterium
AGGTAAATACGTTGAATGCGGAAACCTGGCTCTTTTGAGTTATCTGCTGCATCTGGAGCGGAAGTAGTTTGTTCAGTCATGGGAAACTTTCTGGGTAAATTTTTAAGCTAATAGTGGATCAAGTTGGCCGGCACGGTCTAGAGCAACTAGATCGTCATAACCGCCAACATGAGTCTCACCAATATAAATTTGTGGCACAGTGCGGCGACCTGTTCGTGTCATCATTATTTCGCGCTGTGCAGGATCACGATCAATCAAGATCTTCTCTAAATTTGTAACGCCCTTCTTTTGCAAAAGCTTCTCTGCCATAACGCAATAAGGACAAACTTGGGTGCTGTACATCATGACTGGTGGCATATCTAAACCCGCTAAGTTATTTGATTAATGGCAGAGCTGCAGCCTGCCATCCTTGAACGCCGCCATCCAAAACTGCAACTTCAGAAAATCCCAGCTTCTTTAACTCTGGAACCGATTTGCGGGCACTTATACCGGATTGACAAACCAAAATGACGGGGTTTTTGCGGTCCAGTTTGAGCTTGTCGAGTCCAGTAGAGATTCGGTCGGCCAAGATGTGCTTTGATCCAGGCAAATGGCCCGCCTTAAAGTCTGATTCTGGACGCAAGTCCAAAACAGCCGCCTTTCGGCGATTAATCCAAATGGTTGCCTCCGAAGGCGATAAGCCTTTTCCGCTGATAAGCGTAGATAATGTAGGGAGGAAGAGCGCTGCGCCCGAAACAAACAAGAGGGCAATAAGCGCTAAATTATCAATTTGCGTGAGAAAGTTCATCACCGGATTATAGAATGGCTCTATGAAACAACTTGTCCTTATTCGTCATGGCGAATCCGCCTGGAACCTTGAAAACCGCTTCACTGGCTGGGCGGACGTTGACTTAACCCCAAAAGGCACAGAACAGGCCCTAGCTGCAGGCGAAAACCTCCGTAAAGCAGGCTACGAGTTTGATTTAGCCTACACCTCGGTACTGAGAAGAGCGATTCGCACCCTGTGGCATGTTCAGGACACCATGGACCTCATGTGGTTACCCGTAGTCCATAGCTGGAGATTGAACGAGCGACATTATGGCGCCCTCACTGGTTTAAATAAAGCCGAAACTGCTCAGCAGTATGGAGACGCCCAGGTTCATATTTGGCGCCGTTCCTACGATGTGCGTCCACCACTCTTAGAAAGGGGTGATGAACGTAATCCGCAGAATGATCGACGTTACGAAAAACTCAACACTTCCGATATTCCTTTGGGTGAGTGCCTTAAAGATAACGTCGAGCGTGTACTACCTCTTTGGAATGAATCTATTGCTCCCGCCCTCAAAGCAGGTAAGCGCGTATTAATTGTTGCGCACGGCAATAGCATCCGCTCTTTGATTAAATATCTCGACCAGGTTTCTGACGAAGATATTATGGAAATTAATGTCCCCAATGGCATCCCGCTTGTTTATGAGCTCGATGACAATCTCAAACCCATTCAGCATTTTTATTTGGATTAAGGTAAAACAGAAGCATGCGCGTATTTTTCAAGAACTTTGCCCTAGTCTCTGTTGGCCTCATCGCCGGGGTTGCAGCCACCATCCAACTCTCTGCTACCGCCCAGCAGGGCACAACGCTACCTTTAGATGAGCTGCGCACACTATCGAACGTGTTTGCCCAAATCAAGCGTGAGTATGTTGAGCCAATTGAAGACAAGCAGTTACTAACTGATGCTGTTAAGGGCATGGTGAGCAGTCTTGATCCACACTCCACCTATCTTGATAAAAAAGATTTTTCTGAGATGCAAGAGCAAACAAGCGGCAAGTTCGCTGGCCTTGGTATTGAAATTACTTCAGAGGATGGTGTTGTTAAAGTACTCAACCCCATTGAAGACAGTCCTGCTGCGCGCGCTGGCCTGCAAGCCGGGGACCTCATTACTCGCTTAGATGACAAACCTGTTCGTGGCATGTCTCTGGATAAAGCGGTACGCACCATGCGGGGTACTCCGGGCACAAAAATTACTTTGACGGTCTTTCGCAAAAGTGAAGAGCGCAGCTTTCCGGTAACTATTACTCGCGCTGAAATTAAAGTGCAATCCGTCAAAGCCAAAATTTTGGACAACAATATTGCCTGGGTCAGGGTAACGAGCTTTCAAGAGCGTACCGTTCCTGATCTAGCAAAAAAATTAAGCGACCTTGCCGCTCAAGATCCTAAGATGAAGGGCATCATTCTTGATCTCAGAAATAATGGTGGTGGCTTGTTACAAGGTGCTGTTGGTGTTGCAGCCGCCTTCTTACCGGCAGATGCCGTGATCGTCTCCACTAAAGGTCAGACAGCTGATTCAAAGCAGATATTCAATGCGACGCCAGCTATGTATCGCCTGAGTGAGCCTGGTGATCCTTTAGCTAGCGTACCTGCGATGTATAAAAAATTACCAATGGTCGTTTTAGTCAACGCCTACTCTGCTTCCGCCTCTGAAATTGTGGCTGGCGCATTACAGGATTACAAACGCGCCACCATTATCGGTAAAACCACTTTCGGTAAAGGCTCTGTTCAGACCGTCCGCCCCCTCACAAATGAGTCTGCATTAAAAATTACTACAGCCTACTACTACACACCGAGTGGCAAATCGATTCAAGCTTACGGTATTAAGCCTGACATCGCGGTTGATCAAAATAAAGATGGCGATCCCGATGACGTATTGATTACTCGCGAGATCGACAGCGAAAAACATTTACGTAATAAGCAATCTTCAGAAGAAAAACTGGTTGCTGATCGTGAAAAACGTCGCCTAGAAGAGTTACAACGCATTGAAGAAAAAAATGCCAAGAAGACTCCTGAAGAGAAAGAAAAAGAAAAGTCTAAGAAGCCTATCGAACTTGGTAGTGCAGATGACTTCATGCTTTCTCAAGCCGTTGCGTTTATTAATGGTGAGCCTGTAAAACGCTCAGCCTCCAAGCTAGAGTAGGTTCTAGCGATGGGGTACACACATGAATGATGAGCAGCTACTTCGCTACTCGCGGCATTTATTACTAGAAGAAATTGATGTTGCGGGCCAAGAAATATTGCTTGGTTCGCACATCCTCATCATTGGTGCTGGTGGCTTGGGAAGTGCTGCTGCGCCTTATCTAGCCGCAGCTGGTGTCGGAAAAATAACGCTTGTCGATCATGACAAAGTCGAGCTCACTAATTTGCAGCGACAAATCATGCATGCCCAGAACTCCATTGGCAAAAGCAAGGTGGAATCTGGTAAACAGTTTTTGCAAAGTATTAATCCCACTCTGACGATTAATGCAATTGCAGAGAAGGCAACTGATAATTTATTGAAAGACGTCTTGCCAGCAGTTCATCTTGTTCTAGATTGCACGGATAACTTTGCAACTCGTCAGCTCATTAATGCGGCTTGCTTTCGCCAAAAGGTGCCCCTTGTATCAGGATCAGCACTCAAATTTGACGGTCAATTAAGTGTCTTTGATTTTCGTCATGAAGCATCCCCCTGTTATGCCTGTCTTTTTTCTCCAGAAGATCAGTTTGGGGAAGTCAGCTGTGCCAGCATGGGTATCTTTTCCCCTCTGGTTGGCATTATTGGAGCGATGCAAGCAGCTCAAGCGTTACAAGTATTGATTGGCTTTGGTCAGCCTTTAGTGGGGAGAATGTTACTTTGGAATGCGATCAATACTCAAATTGATGAAATTCGAATTGCTAGAAATCCCGCATGCAAGGTTTGCGGCTCTCAGCATTAGGGACTTAAGAGAGCAAGCGCTCCAATGCTTTAGCCTGCTCCTCAGGCTCGTAGGCACGCAGAACTCTAGGGACGCGGGCTT